>NZ_JALCYX010000021.1:0-73748 GCF_022690695.1 Anaeromyxobacter sp. SG17 | reverse complement strand
TCGTCGGGGCCCCACCCCGGCTCGCCGGGTCCCGTGCGCCGCCGCGAGCGGCTTCGCCGCTTCCGCGGCGTCGCCCCGGCGGGCTCGCTTCGCTCGCCTGTTCGCGAATCATGATCAACCTCTTAGGCGCGCCCGGGCCTCGAGCGGGCTCCCCGGGTCATCCCGGGGAGCCCGCTTTCGTGCGAGTGCCTGTCCTACGCGGCCTTGTCCCCGGTCTCCTCCTCCTCGTGAGGGGCGGCCGGGAGGGCGCGGACGAGCCGCCCGCGCAGGCCGTCGAGGAGCGCGTACACCACCGGGACCACGACGAGCGTGAGGACCGTCGAGGCGGCGAGGCCGCCGATGATCGCCCAGGCCATGCCGGTGCGCATCTCGGCGCCGTCGCCGCGCGCGAACGCGACGGGGATCATGCCGGCGATCATCGCGATCGACGTCATGAGGATGGGGCGGAGCCGCAGCGGGCCCGCCTCGAGGAGCGCCTCGAGCGTGGTCCGGCCCTCGGCGCGGAGCTGGTTCGTGAACTCCACGATGAGGATGCCGTTCTTCGTCACGAGGCCGGCGAGCATGATCATGCCGATCATGGCGAGCATCGACATGAACTCGTGGGCGAGGAGCAGCGCCGCGATGGCGCCGATCACCGCGAGCGGCAGGGAGAGCATGATGGTGACCGGGTCGAGGAGGCTCTCGAACTGCGCCGCGAGGATCATGTAGATGAGGATGATCCCGAGCAGGAGCGCCATGAGGAACTCGCGCCCGGTGTTCGCGAGCTCCTTGCCCTGGCCCTCGAAGTCCGTCTGCACCTGCGGCGGGAACTCCTTCGCGATCCCGTTCAGGAACGAGATCGCCTCGCCGAGCGAGTAGCCCTTGAGGTTCGCGAGCATCGTCACCTGGCGCTTCAGGGCCTGGCGCTCGATCTGCGACGGGCCCTCGCCGCCCTGGAGCCGCGCCACGCTGCGCAGCTCGACGAGCTCGTTCTTGGGCGTGCGCAGGGTGAGCGCGCCGATCGCGTCCGGGTCAGCGCGGGTCTCGTCCGGGAGCCGGAGCTTCACGTCGTACTGGTTGCCCTTCTCGCGGTACGTCCCGAAGGCGTCCTGGCCGAGGAACGCGCGCAGCGTCTGGCCGACGGCCGCCGCCGGGAGCCCCACCGCGGCGGCCCGGTCGCGGTCCACCTGCACCGAGAGCAGGGGCCGCCCTGCGCGGTAGGTGGTGTCCACGTCGGTGAGGCCGGGGTTCTTCAGCATCGCGGCCTTGGTCTTCTCCACCGCCGCGAGGATCGCGTCCCAGTCGTCCGAGCGGATGTTGAACTGCACCGGCTGGGGGCGCGAGCCGCCGCCCGCCATCATCTGCTGGTCGGCCACGGAGAGCACCGTGCCCGGAGGCACCGCGAGCGACTGCCGGAGGTGCTGCTTGAACTCCTCCTGGCTGTAGCGGCGCTCGTTCACCCGGAGGAGGTTCACCGTGAGGTCGGCCTTGTTCACCGCCTCGTCCACGCCGCCGCCGACGAGGGAGAAGACGTTCACGACGCCGGGCACGCCGCGGATCTGGCCGGCGATGCGCTCCGCCTCGCGCTGCGTCTCCGCGAGCGGCGTCCCGACGGGGAGCTCCACGCTCACCGTGACGCCGCCCTGGTCCTGCGACGGGATGAACGTGAACTGGAGGAACTTGCCGAGGCCGACCGTCACGAAGAGCACGCCCACCGCCGCCGCGACGGTGAGGGCGCGGTGCGCGAGCGCCCACTCGAGCGTGCGGCGGTAGCCGCGCTCGATGGCCGTGAAGAACCGCTCCAGCACGGCCCCCACCCGCGACGTGCCGTGCCCGTGCTTCGCCAGGATGCGCGCGGACATCATCGGCGTGAGCGTCATCGAGACGAAGTACGAGATGGCCACCGCGACCGCGACCGTCACGCCGAACTGGAAGAAGAAGCGGCCGACCATCCCCTTCATGAACGCCACGGGGATGAACACCGCGATGACCGAGAGGGTCACCGCGAGCACCGCGAGCGCGATCTGCCCGGTCCCGTTCAGCGCCGCCTCGCGCGGCCGCTCGCCCTTCTCCAGGTGGCGGACGATGTTCTCGATGACGACGATGGCGTCGTCGATGAGGAGGCCGATCGAGAGGGTCAGCGCGAGCATCGTCACGGTGTTGAAGGTGAAGCCGAGCGCGTGCATGACGGCGAAGGTGCCGATGACCGAGGTCGGCAGCGCCAGCGCGGAGACGATGGTGGCGCGCCAGTCGCGCAGGAACACGAGCACGACGAGCACGGCGAGGATCGCGCCGATGACGAGGTCGTGCTGCACCGCCGAGATGGAGCCGCGGATGAACTTGGAGTTGTCGGTGACGATCTCGAGCTTGGAGCCCGCCGGGAGGCGCTGGGTGAGCGCGGCGAGGTCCCCCTTCACGCGCTCGGCCACCTCGACGGTGTTCGCGCCCGACTGCTTGCGGATGACGAGCGCGACCGCCGAGCGGCCGTCGAGGGTCGCCGCCGAGCGCGCCTCCCCGGGGCCGTCCACCACGTTCGCGACGTCGCGCACGCGGATGGGCCGGTTGCCGGGGCTCGCCACGACGAGATCGCGGATCTCCTCGACCGAGCGGGCCTCGGTCTCGAGCTTGACCACGCGCTCCTGGCCGGGCTCGAGCGTGCGGCCGCCGGGGACGGAGATGCTCTGGGCGCGGATCGCCTGGGACACGTCGGTCGCGGCGAGGCCGTAGGACCGGAGCCGGACCGGGTCGACGACCACGTTGACCTCGCGCTCGCGCCCGCCGACCACGTCGATGGAGCCCACGCCCTGGAGCCGCTGGAGGCCGGGCTTCAGCTCGTCCTCGGCGATGCGGGTGAGCTCCTCGATGGGCACCGGGCCGGAGAGGGCGAGCTGGACGATCGGCATGGCGCCGAGGTCGAGCTTCTGGACGACCGGCGTCTCGATCTCCTTCGGCAGCTTGGAGAGGGTCGCCTGCACCTTGTCGCGCACGTCCTGGGCGGCGACGTCGACGGGCTTCGAGAGCTCGAAGCGCAGGACGACCATCGAGACGCTCTCGAAGTTCTGGGAGCGGAGGGTGTCGAGGCCGGAGATGGTGTTGAGCGCCTCCTCGAGCGGCTTGGAGACGTTCTCCTCGACGGTCTCGGGGTCGGCGCCCGGCAGGATCGTCGTGACGGTGACGATGGGGAAGTCGACCTCGGGCATCTGGTCGACGCCGATGCGCGGGTACGAGAACAGGCCGAACACCACCACCGCGAGCAGGAGCATGCTCGTGAAGATGGGGCGGCGGATGAACGTTCGGATGGGGCTCACGTGCGTGCCTCGGCTCTCTGTCGGATCACTGGAGGACGCGGACGGACGCGCCGTCCTTCAGGGCCGCGCCGCTCTCGGCGACGACGAGCGCGTCGGGACCGACGCCGGACAGGACGCGGACCGTGCCGGGCCCGAGCTTCTCGACCTTGACGGGCTGGCGCTTCAGCTTGTCGGCCTCGACCGTCCAGACGAACTGCGCGCCGGCCTCCTCCGCCACCGCGCCCGCGGGGAGGAAGAGCCCCTCGGCGGCGGCGCTCCCGCCGAGCGCGATCTCGACGATGGCCCCCGCCCGGAGCTCCTTCAGCGGGCCGCCGATGGGGTCGGCGCGCACGTCGACGGTGCGGGTGCCCGCCTCGACGACCGCGCCCACCGAGCGGATCCGCGCCTTGAACGGCTTGCCCGACGGGCTGACCGTGGCGGCGAGCTCGGCGCCGGGCGCGAGGAGGTCCGCGACCGCCTCCGGCACGCCCGCGCGCACCTCGAGCGAGCCGAGGTCCACCATCGCGAGCACCGGGGTCGGCGGCACCATCGCGACGAACTCGCCCGCGCTCTTCGTCCGCGCGGTGACGACGCCGTCGAACGGCGCCCGGAGCACGTGCTTCGAGAGCTGGTCCTGCGCGGCCGCGACGGCGGCGCTCGCCTGCTGGAGCGCGGCGGCCGTCTGCAGCTCCACGGTCTCCGCCCGCTCGACCGCCGCGGGCGAGGCCGCGTCGCCGCGGGCGAGCTCGCGCGCGCGGCGGAGATCGGACTCGGCGCCCTTGTGGGCCGCGGCGGCGGCCGCGCGCGCGGCCTCCGCCTGCTGCACCTGGATGCGCGCCGTCGAGGCGTCGAGCTCGGCGAGCACGTCGCCCTTCTTCACCCGGGACCCGACGTCCACGAGGAAGCGCTGGATGCGGCCGGAGGTCTCGGCGGAGAGCACGGCCTCGTGGCGCGCGCGCAGCTCGCCGGTCGCGCGCGTCACCTGGGCGGAGCCGGCGTGGGGCTTCACGGTCCGGACGCCGATGGCGTCGGGGTGCGCGTCGCTCGGCGCGGCGGCGGGGAGGGCGGCGCCGCCGCCGCGGCCGCAGGCGAGGGTGAGGGCGGCGAGGACGGCGAGACGGGGGAGGGTACGAGTCATCGTCCGAATCTCCATTCGGCAAATTGAAGCGGCGTTTAGCACGCTGCGCCCGGTCGGACAAGGCGCTGCGGTGGGAGCGAGTGTGGGGGCCCTAGCCGCCGGCCGGGCGGCCTGCCCCCCGCAACAAGAGCTCGACGGCGTGCGCGGCTTCCCGTGCCGGGTCCGGCGCCGCGGCCGCGCCCGCGACGATCCAGGGGAGGAAGAGCGCCTGGGTGATGCCGAAGAGGACGCGCGCCGCCTCCTCGGGCGGGAAGCGCAGGTGTTCCCTGGCCCCGGACGCGGCGAGGAACTCGGTCATGCGGCGGAGGAGCGGAAGCGGGCCGTCCTCGTCGTTGCGGCAGCGGTGGCGGGGGCCCAGGTCGAAGATGATGCGGAGCGCCTGGCGGCGCGCGAAGGCGAGCTCGAACTGGCGCTGGACGAGGAGCTCGAGCCGCTGCTCGAAGGTGAGTCCCGCGGGCAGGTGGGCGTCGAAGGTCGCGAGGAACGCGCCCCTGAACTCGTCCACGAGCGCCTCGTAGATCTCGTCCTTGCTCTTGAAGTACGTGTAGAGCGACGCCGCCGTGAAGCCGACCTCGCGGGCGATCGCCTGCATGGTCGCCTCGTGGAACCCCGCCTGCGCGAACACCCGCGCCGCGGCGTCGATGATGTCGCGGCGGGTGTGCTCGATCTCTCGTGCCCGACGGGCTGATTTAATATTCGGTGCCACCGAATGCGTATTTGGCGCATGCGGGGCCCGGTGTCAAGGGGAACACGGGCATAAGAACGCCTGGACCAGGAGGAGCGAACGCATGGCGCTCGAGAGGCGGAGGCTGGGACGGCAAGGGCTGGAGGTGTCGGCGCTCGGGCTGGGCTGCATGGGGATGAGCCAGTCGTACGGCGCGGCGGACGAGGCGGAGTCCGTCGCCACGATCCACCGCGCGCTCGAGCTCGGCGTCACCTTCTTCGACACCGCCGAGGTCTACGGGCCGTTCCGGAACGAGGAGCTGCTCGGGCGTGCGCTCGCGGGGAGGCGGGACAGCGCCGTGATCGCCACGAAGTTCGGGTTCCGGATCGAGGACGGGCAGAGCGTCGGCCTCGACAGCCGGCCGGAGCACGTCCGGGAGGTGGTGGAGGCCTCGCTGCGCAGGCTGCGCACCGACCGGATCGATCTCCTCTACCAGCACCGGGTCGATCCGGCGGTGCCGATCGAGGACGTCGTCGGGGCGATGGCGGAGCAGGTGCGGCAAGGCAACGTGCGCTACCTCGGGCTCTCCGAGGCGGGCGCGCGGACCCTTCGCCGGGCCCACGCGGTCCACCCCATCTCGGCGCTGCAGAGCGAGTACTCGCTCTGGGAGCGCAACCTCGAGCCGGAGATCATCCCGCTCCTGCGCGAGCTCGGCATCGGGCTCGTCCCCTTCTCCCCGCTCGGCCGGGGGTTCCTCACCGGCGCGGTGCGGCGCGCGGAGGAGTACCCGGAGACCGACTTCAGGCGCCGCGATCCGCGCTTCCAGGGCGCGAACTTCGACGCGAACGTCCGCGCCGCCGACGCGGTGCGAGCGCTCGCGGCGCGCAAGGGCGCGACGCCCGGCCAGCTCGCGCTCGCGTGGCTCCTGCGCAGGGGCGACGACGTCGTGCCCATCCCGGGGACGAAGCGGCGCAGCTACCTCGAGGAGAACGTCGCCGCGGCGGCGCTCTCCCTGTCCCCCGCGGAGCTGGCCGAGCTCGACGCGGCGCTGCCGCCGGACAAGGTGTCGGGGCCGCGCTACGACGAGGAGCGCATGAGGACGGTGGACCGCTAGACGACGGGTCGCGTGTTCACCGGCGCGCACGTTGCTTCGAGAGCTTCACTTCAGCCGGTCGCCGCCGGGTTCACCTTCTCGAGGCGCAAGACCCCGGCGCCGGACGGGCGCCGGGGCGTGCGTTCCGGGATCGGGCACCGAGCGGCGTCCCGCGCGAAGCCGCGGCCCGACGTGGGTCAGGCCCGCTCGGGAGCGCGGCGGGTCCGGTCGTGCAGGCCGACGCGGTTGCCCTCGGTGTCGAGCAGCAGCGCGAAGTGGCCGTGCTCGCCGATGTCCGTCTTCGGCACGAGGACCTTGCCGCCCGCCGCCTCGACGCGCCGCACGCATGCGTCGAGCACGCCGTCGGCGTTCAGGTACACCACCGCCCCGTCCGAGGCCGGCCTGAAGCGCGGGTCCTTCACGAGCGCGCCGCCGACGCCGTCGGAGCTCGGGAAGAACGCCATCGGCAGCCCACCGTCGTTCACGCGGGCCCCACCTCCGAGCGGGGTGGCGAGCACCGTCTCGTAGAACCTCCGGGCCCGCTCCAGATCCTCGACCGGCAGCTCGAACCAGTTGATCGCGCTCGTCATCGCCTCGTCTCCCTTGAAGGACGAACGGAGGAATCCGTCGTCGTGGGCGTAAGATGCGCGCCGGGTGTGTCATCGTTATGTCAGGTTTCCTCTCGAGGCCCCGTGACGCGACAAGCTCGCCTGTTCGCCATCGCCGAGTACCTGCGCGGCCGCCGCACCGGGGTGACCGCGCAGCGGATCGCCGAGCGCTTCGGCGTCACCGTCCGCACCGTCTACCGCGACCTCGACGCGCTGCGGGCGGGAGACCTGCCGCTGCACGCGGAGCAGGGCCGGGGCGGCGGGTACGCGCTCGACCGGCACTACTCGCTGCCGCCCGTCAACCTCAACGCGCGCGAGGCGGCCGTGCTCGTCGCGCTCGGCGCCTACGCGAGCGCCATGCGGCTGCTCCCCTTCGGCGAGACGCTCGAGGCCGCGCTCGACAAGGTTCGAGGTGCGCTGTCGGTGTCGGCGCAGCGCGAGCTGCTCTCGGTGGTGGCGGAGCTGAAGTTCGTGGGCGTCCCCGCGCTGCCGGCTCCGGCGCCCGTGCGCGCAGCGGTCGAGGAGGCGTGGTTCACGCGCCGGCCCTTGCGCGTCCGCTACCGGCGCGCGGACGGCGGCGTCGGCGAGCGGGTCGTGCGGGTGGTCGGGGTGGTGATGGAGAGGCACACCACGCTCGTCCACTGCGTCGACTCGAGCACCGGGGAGGAGCGCCACCTGCGCCTCGACCGCATCGACTCTGCGGCGCTCGAGCGGGGGCCGTAGGGGCAGCGCACCGGGGCGCTCGCGGAGTGAGCGCACGGGCGGCTCCCCGGCACCTGACCGCAGGGCATGCGCCTGCGCCACGCCCGGGGGCGCGGGCGCGTCCGCCGGGGGCGGGGAGCGCGCCGCGCGGCGGACTCCTCGCCGCCGCGCGCAATGAAACTTCGTCATCGCGAAAAGCGCGGGACGCACTCGCTCGCCAGACTCCCGGGCGAGGCACGATCATGAGACGGGTTCGACTCCTCCTAGTCCTCGAGGGCACGAGCTTCGTGGCCGCGGCGCTCGTTCACTTCGGCGTGCTCGCCCGCGGCTACGAGCACCAGAAGGCGGGCACGGCCGAGAGCGTGATCGGCGGGGTGCTGCTCGCGGCGCTCGCGCTCACCTTCGCGAGCGCGCCGCGCACGCGCGCGATCGGGCTCGCGGCCCAGGCGTTCGCGCTCCTGGGGACGCTCGTGGGCCTGTTCACCATCGCCGTCGGCGTCGGCCCCCGCACCGCGCCCGACCTCGCCTACCACGCGGCGATCCTGTCGCTGCTGGCCGTCGGGCTCCTCGTCACGGCCCGACGCCCGGGCGCGTCACGGTCCGTGACGCCGGCCGTCGCCAGGGCGACGGGGCGATGACGGTGCACGGGAGCGCTGGCGACGACCGGCGGGTCTCGCGGCCCCGATCACTCGATCCCGTACTCGCGCAGCTTCCGAAAGAGGCCTATCGCCGCGCGATGAGCGCCTTCAGCGCCGCCCGGTCCGGCGCGAGCAGCTCCTTCACCCGCGCCTTGTTCACGTCGGCGACGATGATCTCGCCGACCTCCTGCACGACCGTGCCGAAGAGCCCCTGCGCCCTCATGCCCTCCGCCTGGCGCTGGTTGTCCTCGGTGGGCGTCACGAAGTGCACCGAGTCCACCTTGTAGCGGTGGAACAGGAACAGGAGCACGAGCGTCATCAGCCGCTTCTTGCGCAGGCCGAGATCGAAGTTGTTCTGGTCGCGCACCGACAGGATGCTGCGCCCGCGCCGGTCGTGGATGCTCGCGAAGATCACGTCGAGCTTCTTCTCCCCGTCCGCGGAGACGAGCGCGAGCTCGAGCAGATCGGACTCCGCGGTGTGCGGCCGGAGGGCGACGCGCAGCTTGCCCTGCACCCCGTGGTGCTCGCGCCACGCATCGAGCCACTCCTCGAGCAGCTTGGGCGGCACCTCGGTCTGCACGAGGTGCTGGACCTGCGTCGAGCCCTGGCCCATCGCCTTGGTGGTGGCGGTGCGGCCCGAGATCGACATGAGCCCGGCGTCGGCGCGCGGCCCGCCCACCAGCGTCTGCGGCGTGCGGTAGCCCGACTCGAGCAGGCGGAACTTCCGCTGCAGGCGCGCCAGGGCGAGCATGCCGTCCTGGCGGAGCGCGCTCGCGAACTCCTCCGCGGCGAGGCCGTCGATCTGGTGCCCGCCGTAGGTGATGAAGTTGAACACGAACCCCAGCTTCCCGAGCTCCTCGGGGAAGCGCCGCATCTGCTCGTCGTCCATCCCGGTGGTGTCCCAGTTGAAGGACGGGGAGAGGTTGTAGGCGAGCATCTTGTCGGGGAAGGCGGCGTGGATGGCGTCCGCGAACCGCCTCGCGTCGTGCAGGTCGGCCGTCTTGGTCTCCATCCAGAGCAGGTCCGCGAACGGCGCCGCGGCCAGCGACTTGGCGATCGCGTAGTCGAGGCCGCCGCGCACCTGGTAGTAGCCGTCGGGGGTCTTCGCGTGCTCGCAGTCCCAGGTGACGTCGAGGCCGATCGAGCGCGCCCGCTCCCGCGCCCGGTAGAACGGGGCGCGGTCGGCGAACGCGAGCCAGTCGGCCTTGCTCATCGCCGGCGGGTCGCCCTCGTTCTCGCGGAAGGCGATCGCCTCGCCCACCGCCTGGGCGTAGGTGGAGATGCCCGCCTCCTGCTGCCAGGCGTCGACGAACGCGTCGAAGACCTCGTCGAGCGCGGCGTCCACGGAGCGGATCGTTCCCCGGAGGTAGCCTGCGGCCGCCGCGGCGATGGCCTTCGCGAACCCGGTCCGCTCGAGCCAGGCGTCGGCGGCCGCGAGCTCCTCCTCGCAGAGCGCGTAGAGCTCGTGGCCGGAGAGCTCCTCCACGCCGGCCCGCTGGAACTGCCGCAGGATGGCGAGGAAGGCGGCCTTGAAGGTGGGCAGCGCGAGGTTCCTGGCGCCGAGGATGAACGGCTGGTCGCGGTCGTCGCCGCGGCCGTCGAGCAGGGTGGCGGACTCGGCGTCGGTGCGGGCGACGAGGATGCCCGGCACGCCCATGATGTCGAGCTGGAAGCGGGCCGCGGAGAGGCGCTTCAGCTGCTCGTCCTCGGAGACGAGCACCTTGCCGCCCTGGTGGCCGCACTTCTTCACGCCCGGCTTCTGATCCTCGATGTGGTAGCCCGGCACGCCCACCTCGACGAAGCGCCGGATGAGGTTGCGCACGTGCGCGTCACCGCCGTGGCCGGTGTCGGCGTCCGCGATGATGAAGGGCCGGAAGTCCACCGCCGCCGTCGCCCTGCGCTGCTCCTCGGTCATGCGCGCGCGGGCGTGGAGCTGGTTCCTGTCGGCGGTGAGCAGGGCGCGGACGATCGGCGCCGCCTCGTCGGGGACCTGGCTCAGCGGATAGCTCGCGAGGTCGGGGCCGGGGTCCTCGTGCGAGGAGCCCTTCGCGGAGGTGGCCCAGCCGCCGAGGTAGATGCCCTCGATCCCCATCTTCTTCATCGCCACCGCCTGCCCGGGCGAGTACGGGCCGAAGGTGGTGATGCACCGCCTCTGCTCGAACAGCTCGCGCAGGCGCGCGTGGAAGGCCTCGGCGGCGGAGCGGGCCACCGTGTAGTCCGGGCGGATGGTGCCCCGCTGCTCGATCACCTCGCGCGCCGAGTGGATCCGCTTGATGCCCGCGAAGCGGGGGCTCTCGAACCAGCGGCGAAGCTCGGCGACCTCCTTCTCGAGATCCATCTCTGTCTCCCTCGCGCCGCGAACGAGGCGGCGGACCGTGGCAAACCTTTTCTTAGTGCTGCGTGCGGAGGACGACGAGGCCCACGCGGCAGGCGCGGCCGGCTCCGTCAGGTGCTGCGCGAGGGGCGCGCCGTGAAGCGGCCGGGCGGGGCGGCGCCCGCGCGGGACCGGCGTCCATCCGCCGTGCCCCCGACGGCTGGGCCCCACCGCCCCGTGATCTCGGGGGTCAGCGAGCGTTGACCGCGCGCCCACCCCGCCCGCCGCCTAGGTCAGCTCCGCCTCCCCCTCGAAGGGCTTCGGGGGAGGTGGAAGGGAGCGAGTCATGGCCGTGGACATCAAGCAGTCTCACCGCAGGATGTTCGAGGAGGCGTGGGGGAAGGGGAACTTCGGCATCTTCGACGAGCTCTGCGACCCCAAGTACCGGAGCCACGATCCGCTGGCCGGAGACACCGATCTCGAGAAGACGCGCGAGCTGTGCCGCCAGTACCGGAACGCCTTCCCCGACATGGCCCCGACGATCCTCGGCTCCTTTGCGGATCACGACACGGTGATCACGCGGTGGCGCATGACGGGCACGCACCGCGCGGCGCTCATGGGCATCGAGCCCACCGGGGCGCGCTGCACGGTCGAGGGGATCTCGGTGGGGAAGTTCAAGGGCGCGAAGCTCGTCGAGGAGTGGACCCAGTGGGACGCGCTCGGGCTCATGCGCCAGCTCGGCGTCGCGACCGCGCCGCAGGCCGGCGCCGGGGAGCGCGCCGCCGAGAAGCGGCCGCACGCGTGACGGGCTTGGCCGAGCGCCGCGCGTCGGCCGCGCCCGGGGTGGGTCCGCGGCGGCCGCGCAGCCGCCACGGCTCACCCCCGGGCGGGTCGGCTCACGCGCGCTCGAGGCTCGAGACGTCGATGACGAACCGGTAGCGGACGTCGCCGCGCATCATGCGATCGTACGCCTCGTTGATCTTCTGGATCGGGATGATCTCGACGTCCGAGACGATGCCGTGCGCGGCGCAGTAGTCGAGCATCTCCTGGGTCTCCGCGATGCCGCCGATGAGCGATCCGGCGAGCCGCTTGTTCCCGGAGATGAGGGAGAAGGCGGCGACGGGGGTCGGCTCGGGGGGCACGCCGAGCAGCACCATGGCGCCCTTCGGGCGCAAGAGGCGCAGGTACGCGTTGTAGTCGTGCGGCGCCGAGATGGTGTCCACGATGAGGTCGAAGCGGCCCGCGAGCCTGGAGAACGTGGAGGCATCCCTGGTGGACGCGAACCCGTGCGCGCCCAGCCGGCGCGCGTCCGCCTCCTTCGAGGCGGACGTGCTCAGCATCGTGACCTCGGCGCCCATGGAGGCCGCGAGCTTGACCGCCATGTGGCCCAGGCCGCCGAGGCCGACCACGGCGACGCGGTCTCCGGGCTTGCAGTTCCACTGGCGCAGCGGGGAGTAGGTGGTGATGCCGGCGCAGAGGAGCGGCGCGGCGCCGGCCGGATCGAGGCTGGCCGGGACCTTCAGGACGAACCGCTCGTCGACGACGACGCGCGTCGAGTAGCCGCCGTACGTCCGCGTGCGCCGGTCCATCTCCGTCCCGTTGTAGGTGAAGGCGGCGCCCTTCTCGCAGAACTGCTCGCTGTCGTGCCGGCAGGGATCGCACTCGCGGCAGGAGTCGACCATGCACCCCACGCCCGCGACGTCGCCCGGCGCGAGCTTCGTCACGGCCTTCCCGACCTCGCGGACGCGGCCGACGATCTCGTGGCCCGGCACCATGGGGAAGATCCCGCCGCCCCACTCGTCGCGCGCCTGGTGGATGTCGGAGTGGCAGACCCCGCAGTACAGGATGTCGACGAGCACGTCGTGCGGTCCCGGGTCGCGGCGCTCGACGGTGAAGGGAGCGAGCGGCGCTCCGGGGGAGGGGGCGGCGTAGGCGGGGGTCTTCGACATCGGGCTTCCTTTCGACGGCTCCGCGAGGAGCGCTCCGGGGAACGGGGGGTAATGTGCGCCGGGCCGCCGCGCGAGGAAACGGCAAAATCCCGCATGCGTCATCCAGCTTCTCTTCACGACGGCCGCGGAAGAGGGCTCACGCCTGCTTGATCTCGTGCACGAGCTTCGCGAGCGACGCCTTCGCGTCGCCGAAGAGCATCGCGGTGTTCTCCCGGTAGAAGAGCTCGTTCTCGATGCCGGCGAAGCCGGGGTTCATCGAGCGCTTCATCACGATGACCTGCTTCGCCTCGTCGACGTTCAGGATGGGCATCCCGTAGATGGGCGAGGCCTTGTCCGTGCGGGCGGCGGGGTTCACCACGTCGTTCGCGCCGATCACGAGCGCCACGTCGGCGTTCTTGAACTCGTCGTTGATCTCGTCCATCTCCTTCAGCTTCTCGTAGGGGATGTCCGCCTCGGCGAGCAGCACGTTCATGTGGCCGGGCATGCGGCCGGCGACCGGGTGGATGGCGTAGAGCACCGTCCCGCCGTTCTTCTCGATGAGCGCCGCGAGCTCGCGGACCTGGTGCTGCGCCTGCGCGACGGCCATGCCGTAGCCCGGCACCACGATGACGAGCCGGGCGTAGGCGAGCTGGATGGCGGCGTCCTCGGGGGTGATCGCGTGGACGGTGAGCCCCTGCGCGGTCTTCTGCGCGGCCTCGGGGGCGGCGCCGAACGCGCCGAAGAGCACGTTCGCGAACGACCGGTTCATCGCCCGGCTCATGATGATGGAGAGGATGAAGCCGGAGGCGCCGTCGAGCGCCCCCGCGATGATGAGGACGTTGTTGCCGATGGCGAACCCCGTCGCCGAGGAGGCGAGGCCGGCGTACGAGTTGAGGAGCGAGATGACGACCGGCATGTCGGCGCCGCCGATGGGCAGCACCAGGGAGACGCCGAAGACGAGGCCGAGCACGACCATCGCGTAGAACGCGCCCGGGTTCGCCGGGTCGGCGACGAGCCAGGCGAACAGCGCGGCGGCCGCGGCGAACATGCCGATCGAGACGAGGTTCTGGCCCTTGAACGTCACCGGCCGGGAGGGGAGCAGCTCCTGCAGCTTCCCGAACGCCATGAAGCTGCCGGTGATGGTGAGCGCGCCGAACAGCACCTCGAAGCCCAGCGCGGCCATGACGGACCGCGAGACCTCCGCCCCGTTGCCGAGGTGCCAGAACTCCGCGACCCCGACGAGCGTGGCCGCGACGGCCCCGAACATGTGGGAGATCGCGATCCGCTGCGGCATCGCGGTCATGGGCACGTACACGCCGAGCGGGTAGCCGACGAGCGAGCCGAGCACGAGCCCGGCGATGATCCACTCGTAGCGCACGATCTCGTGGTTCACGAGCGTGCCCACGATCGCGACGAGCATGCCGAGCGCGGCGAGCTGCATGCCGCGCCGGGCGCGATCGGGGAGGGTGAGGCTGCGCAGGCCGAGGATGAAGAGGATCGAGGCGAGGAGGTAGGCGGCCTCGATGAAGACGGTGCGGGGGCTCACTTGCGCGGCCCCCCGCGGTCGGCCCGCTTGAACATCTTGAGCATGCGGTCGGTGATGATGAAGCCGCCGACGACGTTGATGGTGGCGCTCGTCACCGCGATGAACCCGAGGACGGTCGGGAGGGCGCCGCGGTCCGCGCCCGCCATGACGAGCGAGCCGACGAGCGAGATCGCGCTGATGGCGTTCGTCGCCGACATGAGCGGCGTGTGGAGGAGGGCGGGCACGCGGGTGATCGTGAAGAACCCCACGAACCCGGCGAGCACGAAGACGTAGATCTCGATGAGCTCCAGGCCTGGCATGGATGATCCTCCCTAGCCGCGGACCTGCCCGTCGTGGACGACGAGCATGGCGCCGGTGATCTCGTCCTGCGGGTCGAGCACGAGCCGGCCGTCCTTCGCGAGGTGCTGCAGCAAGGTCGTGACGTTGCGGCCGTACATCTGGCTCGCGTGGAACGGCACCGTGGAGGGGAGGTTCAGGGGGCCGAGCACGGTGACGCCCGCCTCGACCACCGCCTCGCCCGGGCGCGTGAGCTCGCAGTTGCCGCCCGACTCCGCCGCGAGGTCCACCACCACCGAGCCGGGCCGCATCGAGCGGATCATGTCGGCGGTGAGGAGCCGCGGCGCCGGCCGGCCGGGGATCTGGGCGGTCGTGACGACGAGGTCCATGTCCTTCACGTGCGCCGCGATCGCGCCGAGCACGCGCTCCTGCTCGGAGGCGCCGAGCTCCTTCGCGTAGCCTCCCGCGCCCTCCGCGGTGACCTCCTGGACCTCCACGAACGACGCGCCGAGCGACTGCACCTGCTCCTTCACCACCGGGCGCACGTCGAAGGCGGAGACCACCGCGCCGAGCCGGCGCGCGGTGGCGATGGCCTGCAGGCCGGCGACCCCCGCGCCGACGACGAACGCCTTGGCCGGCGCGAGCGTGCCCGCGGCGGTGGTCATCATGGGGAGGATGCGAGGCAGCGCGTTCGCGCCGACGAGGACCGCCTTGTACCCGGCGAGCGTCGCCTGGGAGCTGAGCGCGTCCATGGACTGGGCGCGCGTCGTGCGAGGCACCTTCTCCATGGCGAGCGCCGACACGCGCCGCGCCGCGAGCCGCGCGAGGAGCGGCCCGCCCTGGTGCGGCGCGAGGAGCGCGACGAGGAGCGCGCCCTGCGGCAGGAGGTCGGCCTCCGCCTCCGACGGCCGCTGCACGCGCACCACTACCTCGGCGCCCTCGAGCGCGGCGGGGCCGTCCGCGAGCGCCGCCCCCGCGGCCTCGTAGGCCTGGTCGGGGAAGCCGGCCGCCACCCCGGCGCCGCGCTCGACGCGGAGCTCGTGCTGCTGCTTCACGAGCCGCGCCACGTTCTCCGGCACGAGCGCCACGCGGCGCTCCCCGGGCGACGTCTCCCTCGCCACTGCGATGCGCATGGTTCCCTCGCGCGCCGCGTCCGCCGCGGCGACACGCGGCCGCCCGGCCCCTCCTGGAGGCCGCACGGTCGCCGGGGGAGCCTCTAACCGGGCAACGGCGCGGCGCAAGGTGCAAAGGCCCGGGCAAAGCGACGCGCCGCGCCGAGGAGGACACCATGGGAGAACGGAGACCAGGACAGGACGCGCCGGAGATCCCCCGCGTGCCACCGCCGCAACCGGAGCTGCCGGGGCGTGGCGCGCAGCCGGACCGCGAGGTGCCGGGCATCCCCCGGCCGGAGCCCGAGCTCCCCGGCCGCCGGCCGGAGCGGCCGGAGGCGCCGATGGATCCCAACGCTCCCGGGGAGTGAAGGCGCCCGGCGGGCGGGACGGCGCAGGAACGCCCGGCGGCCAGGGCGGGGAGACCGCCTCGGGCCGGCGCAACTCGCGCGACCGGGCTCCGGGCTACCTCCCCGTGATGTAGTCCTGCAGCTGCTCGATCACGAACTGCTTCTCGTCGAGCATGAGCTGGATGATGTCGCGCATCGAGACGACGCCCACCACGCGCCCCTCCTCCTCGACGAGCAGGTGGCGGGTGTAGTGGTCGCGCATGAGCGCCGCGCACTCCGCCTCGCTCGCGCTCGACGGGACGTGCGGCAGGCCCGTCCGCATGGCCTCGCGGATGGGGAGGCCGCCGTCGCCGCCGCGGGCGAGCACGGTCATGACGAGGTCGCGCTCGGTGACGAGCCCGACCACGCCGCCGGCGTCCTTCACGCCCACGGAGCCGATCCTCCGATCGGCCATGAGCTGCGCCGCCTGGCGGATGGGGGCCGTGGCGTCGAGCGCCACGACGTCGCGGGTCACGTGCTTGTGGATCGAGGCCATGCGCCGCTCCTCTCTGGGGAGGATGGGTCCGTAACGAGCGGGCGGGGCGAGGCGCCGCGACGCAGCGTGGAAAAAGCGGGGCTTGCCCGCGAGGGACCCGGGGCGGCGCCGCGTGCGTGACGCTCAGAACTTGTCGATCCGCACCGGCCACATCCCGCGCTCGACCCCGGTGTAGCGCCGAACGCAGGAGGGGGCGGCGTCGGGACGGTCCCACACCATCGGCGCGAACTGCGCGTCCACCTGCTCCCAGCGCGAGTTCGAGTGCATGGGGTCGCCGAGCTTGTAGTGTCCGAGCTCGTGGAGGAGCTCCGACGCCTCGAAGCAGCCCTCCGCGTCCGGCGGCACCCGCACCGAGAGGGTCTTCTCCAGGTAGTCGGTGCAGCCGTCGTTGTGCGACGCGAGGTAGCAGGCGTACTCGGCGTCCTCGCGGAACTGGATGCGCCAGCCGCCCAGGTTCGCGAGCCCCCAGAACGGAAGCTCGCGGTCGAGCAGGGAGGAGACCCGCTGCTCCGCGTCGGCCAGATCGGCCGGATCGTTCACGAACTCGATGCACGCGTCGCGGACGTAGAAGTCGCAGTGCCAGGGCTCGCACGCGCCGAGGCACAGCGCCGCCGCGATCGCCGCCGCCCAGATCCGCACGATGCCCCCGCCCCGCGCAGCGACCACGTCTGAAGCTAGGACTCGCCACCTCCGCCGCGAACGCCCCGGCCCATCGTGGCCCGCGCCCGGCCGGGCCGCCCCCGCCCCGTTCACGCTCCGAGAACCGGGACGGCGGTCCCTCGCCCGTCCGCCCGTCCGGGCGTATACACGGGAGCGCGCGGGATCCGGGACCCCTCGCGGAATCCTCCGCTTGCGGGTGCCCGGTGCGATCTTAGAACTGGCAGGAGGTCACGGACGCCGGATGGCAATCTTCCAGCGAAGGCGCGGCCAGGATCCGCTCTGGTACAAGGACGCGGTCATCTACGAGACGCACGTGAAGTCGTTCTACGACTCCAACGGCGACGGGATCGGCGATCTGCGCGGCCTCGTGGAGAAGCTCGACTACCTCCAGGACCTCGGCATCAACTGCCTCTGGCTGCTGCCGCTCTTCCCGTCGCCGCTCAAGGACGACGGCTACGACATCGCCGACTACCGCGGCGTCCACCCCGACTACGGGACGATGGACGACTTCCGCCAGCTCGTCGCGGCGGCGCACGCGCGCGGCATCCGGGTCCTCATCGAGCTCGTGGTGAACCACACCTCGGACCAGCACCCCTGGTTCCAGCGGGCGCGGCGCGCGCTGCCGGGCTCGTCCGAGCGCGCGTTCTACGTGTGGAGCGACACCGATCAGAAGTACCGCGACGCGCGCATCATCTTCACCGACACCGAGAAGTCGAACTGGACCTGGGATCCCGAGGCGAAGCAGTACTACTGGCACCGGTTCTTCAGCCACCAGCCGGACCTCAACTTCGAGAACCCGGCGGTCCTCCAGGAGGTGCTCGACGCCCTGAGCTTCTGGGCGGAGCTGGGCGTCGACGCGTTCCGGCTCGACGCCGTGCCGTACCTCATCGAGCAGGACGGGACGAACTGCGAGAACCTCCCCGGCACGCACCAGGTGATCAAGCAGATCCGGCGCCACGTGGACGAGCACTTCCCAGGCCGCATGCTCCTCGCGGAGGCGAACCAGTGGCCCGACGACGTCCGCCCGTACTTCGGCGACGGCGACGAGTGCCACATGGCGTTCCACTTCCCGCTCATGCCGCGCATCTTCATGGCGCTGCGGCTCGAGGACGTGGAGCCGATCGTCGAGATCATGCGGCGCACGCCGCCCATCCCGGACACCGCCCAGTGGGCGCTCTTCCTGCGCAACCACGACGAGCTGACGCTCGAGATGGTGACGAGCGACGAGCGGGACTACATGTACCTCGCGTACGGCCAGGACCCGCGCATGAAGCTCAACGTCGGGATCCGCCGCCGCCTCATGCCGCTCGTCGAGAACAGCCGCCGGCGCATGGAGCTCCTGAACAGCCTGCTGTTCTCGTTCCCCGGCACGCCGGTCGTCTACTACGGCGACGAGATCGGCATGGGCGACAACATCTACCTCCACGACCGCAACGGCGTGCGGACGCCCATGCAGTGGACCCCCGACCGCAACGCCGGCTTCTCGCGCGCCGACCCGAGCCGCCTCTACAGCGCGCCCATCTCCGACGCCGTCTACGGCTACCAGGCCGTGAACGTGGAGGGGCAGTCGCGCGATCCGTCCTCGCTCCTCCAGTGGATGCGGAACACCATCGCGCTCCGCAAGCTCTTCAAGGCCTTCGGGCGGGGGACGATGGAGTTCCTGCAGGTCGCGAACCGGAAGGTGCTCGCCTACGTCCGGCGCTGGGAGGAGGACGTCATCCTGTGCGTCGCGAACGTGTCCCGCTCCGCGCAGCCGGCGGAGCTCGACCTCGCGGCCTTCGAGGGCTACGTCCCGGTGGAGATGCTGGGCTACACGGAGTTTCCGCGGATCGGCAAGCTCCCCTACTTCCTCACCCTCGGCCCGTACGGCTTCTACTGGTTCGAGCTCAGGAAACCGCACTGACCATGGCCCACCTCGTCGCGTTCCTGCTCCGCCTCGTCCTCTCCGCCGGCGTCCTCTGGCTCGCCGTCGCCTGGGTGTCTCCGGCGAACCCGGCGAACACCTTCGGGCGCGCGGTGGCGGTCTCGGTCGTCCTCTCGATCGCGTACTACGTCACGCTCGCGAAGTTCCTCTGGTTCCTGCTCCTGCCGTGGCTCTTCTACGCGATGATCTGGCTCGCGGTGATCATGGGCGCGTACGGGATCGGGTTCTGGCGGGCGCTCCTCGTCGCGCTCGCGCTCACCGTCCTGTCCTGGCTCGTGTCGGCGCTCCTGGGCGTCCGGACCTTCCGCGCGGGGTAGCCGGCGCGGCGGAGGCCTCACCGGCCGTAGAGCCGGGTGAGCTCCGCGAGGCGCGCCGCGCGCTCCGGCCCGAGCGCCTCCTCCCGCATTCGCCAGCGCCAGTTGCCGCCGAGGGTCGCGGGCGTGTTCATGCGCGCCGGCGAGCCGAGCCCGAGCACGTCCTGCATCGGCGCGATCGCGGTGTCCGCCACCGAGGAGAGGACCGCGCGGATCATCACCCAGCTCATGTCCCGACCGTCCGTCGCGAGGTACGCGCGCGCGTGCGCCTTCTCCCGCGCGACGTCCTCCGGGGTGCGGACGCTGTCGCCGGCGCCGCCCGCCCACCAGCCCGTCACCGTGTCGTTGTCGTGCGTCCCGGTGTACGCGGCGGTGTCGCGCTCGTAGTTGTGCGGCAGGAACGTGGGCGCCTGGGGATCGATGCCGAAGGCGAACTGGAGCACCGCCATGCCGGGCAGGCGGAAGCGCCGCCGCAGCGCCTCCACCTCGGGGGTGATGACGCCCAGGTTCTCGGCCACGAACGGCAGCGCCCCGAGCGCGGCCTCGAGCGCCTCGAACAGCCGCGCGCCCGGCCCCGGGACCCACCGGCCCTCCTCGGCGGTGGACGCGCCGGCGGGGATCTCCCAGTACGCCTCGAAGCCGCGGAAGTGATCGAGTCGGATCCGGTCCACGAGGGCGAGCGCGCCGCGGACGCGCGCGATCCAGCTCGCGAAGCCCTCGCGCGCGACGGCGTCCCAGTCCCAGAGCGGGTTCCCCCACAGCTGGCCGGTGGCGCTGAAGTAGTCGGGCGGCACCCCCGCGACGGCGGCGGGCCGTCCCGCGGCGTCGAGCCGGAACAGCTCGCGGCGCGACCAGACCTCGACCGAGTCGTGCGCGACGTAGATGGGGACGTCGCCGAGGAGCGCGATCCCGAGGGCGCGGCAGCGCGCGCGGAGCGCGTCCCACTGCCGCGCGAAGCACCACTGCGCGAACACCTCCGCGAAGATCGCCCGCGCGTAGCGGGCCCGGGCGGCGTCGAGCGCGCGCGGGTCGCGGCGGGCGAGCGGCTCCGCCCAGGCGGTCCAGGGCCGCCCCTCGTGCGCCTGCTTCAGGACCCAGAACAGCGCCCAGTCCTCGAGCCACCCCGCCTCGCGGGCGCGGAACGCCTCGAGCTCGGCGCGCGCCTCCGCGCCCGCGCGCGCCCCGAAGGCCTGCGCGGCCCGCTCGAGCCGCTCGCGCTTCCAGGGCCCCGCCTCGTCGTACGCGGCGCGCTCGGGATCGGCGGCGGGCGCGCCGGCGAGGTCGCCGTCGTCGAGCCAGCCCTCGTTGCGGAGCGTCTCCAGCGAGACGAGCAGGGTGTTGCCGGCGCGCGACGAGAGCGCCTGGTAGGGCGAGTCACCGAAGCCGGTCGGGCCGAGCGGGAGGACCTGCCACAGCCGCTGGCCCGCCTCGGCGAGCCAGGCGGCGAAGCGATGGGCCCCGGCGCCGAGATCGCCCACGCCGTGCGGGGCGGGGAGCGAGGTCGGGTGGAGCAGGATTCCGCTGCGGCGGTCGCGGGGCAAGGGGCGCTCGGGCTAGAGGTGCTGGACCTTGTCCTCGGGGCCGGTCGGCCCTGGCTCGCCCGGCCGCGGCTCCCCGCGGGTCTCCCGGTCGAGCGCGCGCGACACGGCGTCGCGCGCCCCGAGCCCCACGGCGAGGGCGACGGAGAGCACGATGCCGCCGACCACGAGCGCGAACGCGAGCGTGGGGAGCTCTCCGCCGATGCCGACGTGCTCGAGGGCCATCGCCGCCGCGAGGACGAGGACGAGCCACTTCACCGCGAGCGCGATGAGGCGCGCCTGGCGGATCTGCTGGTTCACCGCGCTGATGAGCGTGCTCCGCTCGAGGAAGCGGGCGGCGCCGATGCCGACGAGCAGGATGATGGCCCCGACCACGAGCTTCGGGAGGAACACGAGCAGGGAGAGGCCGAACGCGCTCACCGTGCTCGCGCCGAGCACCTCGAGCGCGAGGGCGATGCCGGCCACCACCACGAGCCAGAACGCGAAGCGCGAGACGATCGCGGAGGGCTCCTGGCGCGGCCCGAGGTCCCGGCCGGTGGTCACGCCCCACTCTCGCGCGCGCCGATCGAAGCCGGTGCGCCCGAGCACCGCCCGCAGGATCGCCCGGATGACGAACGCCGCGACGGTCGTGGACACGAGCACGATGAGCATCGCCACGATGCCCGGCAGGTCCGCCGCGATCACCGCCCCGAGCCGCTCGAACGCCTCACCCAGCACTGCTCGTACCTGTTCCCACATGGCCTCGTCCTCACGGGTTGAAGCGGTCCGGCCAGCGCCAGCGCGAGATGAGGTACCGCTTCTCGTCCTCGAACGCGGAGCAGAGCCGCTCGACGCGCTCGTCCGCCGCGTCCGGTCCGAGCGGTCCCACCTCGTTCACGTAGCTCGCGACCCAGCCCAGGTAGATGGGCGTGAGCGAGCGCAGGAGCTGGCGGCGCTCCATCAGCTTGAAGCGCCACGCCACCGCGAAGTCGTAAAGCACGCGCGCCCAGATCGCGTCCGGCATGCGGAACGCCTCCGGGGGCGCGCGCGGGATCCGCTGCAGCGCGAGCAGGGTGTGCGGCGGCAGGACGCTGCTCCACAGCGGTCGCAGGTCGCGCCAGCCGAGGGCGAAGGCGTCCACGAGTGGCGCCACCGCCGGCGCGTTCGCGGGCTCCTCCGCGAGCCGCTCCTCCCCGAAGGTCGCGACCACCTGCGAGCCGATCACCCGCTGCCAGTAGTGCGCGTGCACCTCCATCTCGTGGAAGAGGGTGTCGAGCACGCCGGCGAGGGCCTGGGACACGTCGGAGGGCTGGGGCGCCGGGCGGGGCCGGGGACCGATGAACACCTGCGCGATGCGCACCTCGCGCGCGAGCGCCTTCGTCACGCACCACAGGTCCTCGCCCGCGTGCGCCGGATCCGTCCGCCACTCGGTGTCCGACAGCAGGTGCCGGGCGAGGCGGCGCGAGAGCACCAGCTCGCGCCCGAGCGGCTGCCGCAGGCGTTGCCCGAACAGGGCGCGCGTGAGCGGGTAGACGATGCCGGTGACGAGCACGCCGTCGAGCCGGCCGCGCGCGTAGGACGGGACCACGAGGTCGAACCCGCCCGTGAGCACCGGCTCGAGCAGCGCGCGGAGCCAGCGCGGGTCGCTCGGGCGGGGCAGGGGCTGGAGGAGCGCGCAGGCGGGCGCGTCGCGGGCGACCGCGATCTCGAGCAGGGTGGGCAGGGCGGCCTGCGGGCCGGTGTGACCTCCCGTGTAGATCGCCGGGGGGTGATCCCGCTCGGCGAGCGCGAGCACCGTCTCCGGCGTCGCCGCGCCGCTCGGATCGCCGGTGAGGACGACGGCCAGCGCGGGCCGCCCGGGGTAGGCCTCCTTGAGGCCGGTCTCCAGCGCGATCGCGGCCTCGGTGGCCGCCATGCGGTCCGGCTCGGCCGGCACGCCGACGACCACGTCGGGCCCGGAGGGCTCGCTGGGACGCGACGACGGCTCGAGCACGAGAGACAAGGTAACCCCTCCGGCGGGATCGTCGCGCGCCAAGTTCGGGCGTCCGGAGGGGCGCCCGGACGCCGGGCGCCGGCGGCCCCTAATGTAGCGCCCGGGCGAGCACCATCTCGCGCGCCTCGTGGTCGCGGATCCGGCCGCCGAGGGCGCCGGTGAGCGGCGCCAGGTCCGACGCCGTCGCCTGGCCCTTCGCGCGCTCGCGGACCTGCTGGAGCGCGGCGATGAGCTCCCGGTGCTCGTCGGTCATGCGCAGCACCTCGGCGCGGTACTCGGGCGAGGCGGCGAGGAGCCCGTAGAAGCCCTTCTGGTGCTCCTCGTGCGCGAAGTGCTCGGTGAGGAGCTCCGCCAGCGACTCGAGGGCGGCGGTGATGGCGGCGACGTCCTTCGCCTCGCCGAGCCGGTCCACCACCGCCTCGATCCGCCCGTGGTCCTCGTGGAGGGCCGCCTGGACCTGCTCGGCGGCGTGGGTCGCGCCGGTCCTGCCCGCGGCGGTGAACTGCGCCGCCTCGGTGGAGCCCTCCAGGGCGAGCGTCGACGCGGTGCCGCCCGACACCGCGCTCGCGACGAGGTCGAAGTAGCCGGTGCCGACCTCGCGCTGGTGGCGCGTCGCGGTGTAGCCGTGCCGCTCCGAGGCGAACTCGGCCTGCTGCAGCTCGGTGTAGGCCGACATGCCGCGCTCGCGGTAGCCGCGGGCGAGCTGGAACATCCCGTGGTTCAGGGCGTGGAACCCGGCGAGGGTGACGAACTGGAACCGGTAGCCCATCGCGCCGAGCTCGCGCTGGAACCTCGCGATGGTCGCGTCGTCGAGGTTCTTCTTCCAGTTGAAGGAGGGCGAGCAGTTGTAGGCGAGCAGCTTGCCCGGGAACTTCTGGTGGATCCCCTCCGCGAAGCGCCGCGCCTCGTGCAGGTCCGGCGTCTGGGTCTCGCACCAGATGAGGTCCGCGTACGGCGCGTAGGCCAGGCCGCGGGCGATGGCCGTGTCGACGCCGGGCCTCATCCGGTAGAACCCCTCCGCGGTGCGCTCGCCCTTCTCGATGAACGGCGCGTCGTAGGGGTCGACGTCGCTCATGACGAGCTTCGCGCCCTCGGCGTCGGTGCGCGCCACGAGGATCGTCGGCACCCCCATGACGTCGGCCGCGAGGCGCGCCGCGTTGAGCGTGCGGACGAACGTCGAGGTCGGCACGAGCACCTTGCCGCCCAGGTGGCCGCACTTCTTCTCGGAGGCGACCTGATCCTCGAAGTGCACCCCGGCGGCGCCCGCCTCGATCATCGCCTTCATGAGCTCGAAGGCGTTGAGGGGGCCGCCGAAGCCGGCCTCGGCGTCGGCGACGATGGGGGCGAACCAGTACGTTCCGTCCTTCCCCTCGCAGTGCTCGATCTGGTCGGCGCGCTGGAGGGCACGGTTGATGCGCCGGACCACCTCCGGGACCGAGTTCGCCGGGTAGAGGCTCTGGTCCGGGTAGGTCTGACCGGCGGAGTTGGCGTCGGCCGCGACCTGCCAGCCCGAGAGGTAGATGGCCCGGAGGCCCGCCTTCACCATCTGCACGGCCTGGTTGCCGGTGAGCGCGCCGAGCGCGTTCACGTACGGCTCGCCGTGGAGGAGGTCCCACAGGCGGTTCGCGCCGAGCTGCGCGAGCGTGTACTCGATGCGCACGGAGCCGCGGAGCTTCTCGACGTCCTCCCGCGTGTAGCGGCGGACGATGCCCTCCCAGCGGCGCGGGTCGGGGTGGTGCGGCGCGGGCGAGTCGGCGAGGCCCTCCGTGCCGCCGGCGAGCATGCGCGCCTTCTCCTCGCCCTCGGCCTCGAGCAGCTCGTAGGAGGGGAGGGTGATGAACTCGACGAAGTCCCCCTGCGTGCTGATGCGCTCGAACAGCGCGCGCGCCTCCTCGAAGCGGCCGCCCTGGAACGCGGCGTCCCCGACCTCGAGGCGGATCCGCTCCATCTCGTCGGCGAGCACGGTGCGGAACCGCTCGACCGTGAGCGGCGCGCCGTCGTCGAGCGTCGCGCCGTGGTGGATCCACTGCCACGCGAGCGAGCGGGAGATCTCCACCGTCGCGGCGTCCTCCATGAGGCCGTAGATCGGGACGCAGCCGGTCCCGCGGAGCCAGGCCTCGAGGTACTGGACCGAGACGCGGAGGTCGTGGCGGAGGCCCGCCTCGGTGCGCGGGCCCTCGGGCACGTCGAGCAGGTCGCGCGCCGTCACGCGCACGTCCTCGCGCTTGCGGTGGAGCTGGTTCGGCGTCTTCATGTGCTGGTCGAAGATCGCCCTGGCGATGGGCACGAGGCCGGGGTGCGCCACCCAGGTGCCGTCGTGGCCGTCGGTCACCTCGCGGAGCTTGTCGGCGCGCACCTCGGCGAGCGCGGCCTCGTTCGCCGCCGCATCGTCCTCGATCGGGATCTGCGCGGCCATGCCGCCCATGGCGTGGACGTTGCGCCGGTGGCACGTCTGGATGAGGAGCTGCACGTACGCGCGCAAGAACCCCTTGTCCATCGTGATGTGCGCGCGGTCCGGCATGACGTGCTTCGCGTCCGCGCGGAAGCGCTTGATGGTCGAGAAGATGTAGTCCCAGCGCCCGCAGTTGAGGCCCGCGGAGCGCTCGCGCAGCTCCCACAGGATCTCGTCCATCTCGAACGCCGCGGGGAGGGTCTCGATGAGGCAGGTGGCCTTGATCGATCCCCTCGGGAGGCCGAGCCGCTCCTCGCCGAGGGTGAACACCTCGTTCCACAGGCGCGCCTCGAGGTGGCTCTCGAGCTTCGGGCAGTAGAAGTACGGGCCGGAGCCCTTCGCGAGGAGCCGCCGCGCGGCGCTCGAGAGGTAGATGCCGAAGTCCCACAGCGCGGCGCTGACGGGCCTCCCGTCCACGCGCACGTGCTTCTCGAGCAGGTGCCAGCCCCGCGGGCGCACCATGAGGACGGCGGTCCGGTCCCCGAGCCGGTGGCGCTCGGCGGTCTCGGGGGCGTCGTGCTCGATCGTGCCCTCGACCGCGTCCCGGAGGTTCACCTGGCCCTCGACGACGTTGCGCCAGGTGGGGGAGCTCGAGTCCTCGAAGTCCGCCACGAAGACGTTCGCGCCGGAGCCGAGCGCGTCGATGATCGTCTTGCGGTCCAGCGGGCCGGTGATCTCGACCCGACGGTCCTGCAGATCGGCCGGGAGCGGCGCGACGGTCCAGTCGCCCGCGCGGACGTCCTCGGTGGCGGAGAGGAAGCTCGGCCGCTCGCCGGCGTCGTAGCGGCGCTGCAGCTCGCGGCGCCGCTCGAGCAGCTGCTCCACGCGCGGGCGAAAGCGGCGCACGAGGTCCGCGACGAGCGCGAGCGCCTCGCGCGTGAGCACCTCCTGGGCGCGTCGCGGCAGGGCGCCGCGGATCTCCATGCCGGGCGGAAGATCGAGCGGCGGGGTCTCGGGGGTGGGCATCCGGGAGGCTCCTCCTGATCGAAAGGTTGTCCTGATTTCGATCAAGCTCAATACCGGAGCGCGCGAGACGCTCGGGCCGCCCGGACGGCCCGAGCCAGGCTGGGGCGGCCAGCAGGCCGCGAGGGCCCGCTAGCCCGCCACGCCGAACCGCTCGGACGAGCGCTCGAGCCGGCGCACCGGACGGACGAGCGCGTCGTGCGTCGCGCCGGTGGCGAGCCGCAGGAAGGCGTAGCGGTCGAGCTCGAGCGCGCCCGCGAGCGACTCGGCGAGCCGCTCGAGGCGCCGCGCCTCGAGCCGGCTGCGCTCGCTGGAGGCCCGCTCGGCATTCACCGCGCTCTGCTCGAGGGCGCGGATGCGGCGGCGGGCGTCGGCGCGGTCGGACTCGATCCGCTCCAGGTCGGCGCGGGCCTGCTCGACGATCTCGACCCGGCGCGCGCGCTCGGAGACGTCGCGGGCGAGGGCGCGATCCCAGGCGAGGGCCGCGTCGAGGGCGGCGTCGCGGGTGGCCTGGAGCCGCGCCGCGATTCGGACGAGGAGGGCGCCCGCGAAGGGGACGATGGCGAGGAGCGCCACATGGGCGAGCCGGTTGGGCGCGGTCGCGGCGGCGGCGACGCCTCCGGCGAGGAGCGCCGCGAGGAGCGCCGCGGTGCCGCCGAGGCCCCGCCGGCTCGCGCCGTCCGGGCGATCGAGCTGGGCGGCGCGGTCGAGCGAGACGGCCGCGAACGCGAACACGGCGGCGGCGGCGCCGAGCGCGAAGACGAGCGCCATGCCCACCGGGACGGGCGACGCGTTCAACGCCTCGACGATGCTCGCCGGGTCGACACCTTGCGCGGACAGGATCGGGCCGGAGAAGAAGAAGGCCTCGGCGACCACCAGCGCCAGCACGAAGCCCCGCAGGATCGCGGCGGGCGCTGGAGACGGGACGGGCGGCCGTCCGAGCTGCTCGGGGGTCGCGTCCACGGTGGCGGGGGCGGGCACCTTGCCCGCGGCGAGATCGTCGGCGAGGGCGCGCGCGAGCGTGTCGGCGCGAGAGCGCGCGGCCTCGGCGCGCGCGTCGAGCGCGGCGAGCGCGGCCAGCGCCTCGCGGATCTCCTGCGCCGCGAACGGGCCCTCGCGCTCGACGAGGGCCTTCATCCAGCGGGTCTGGTCGTCCGTGCGGGGCTGCGCGGCGTACGACGCGGCGTACGACGCGCCGTAGGTGGCCGGGATGGCGGGTGCCGCGTGGACGCGGGCGCGCACCACCGGCTCGCCGCCCTCCACGTCGACGACGACCGGCAGGTCCTCGAGCGTGACGGGGAGCCGCGAGGCGTACTTCGCGAGGCGGTTGCGGAGGAAGTCCTCGAGCCGGACACCCGAGCGGACCGCGAGGCGCGCCTCGACCGCGACGTCGAGCCGCGACCGCGAGACCTTCACGTCGGGCAGCGGCTTCGGCATCTTCGCCGCGGCGCGGGCTGCGGCGCGCCGCCGCGACGCCTCGAGGGCGAGGTCGAGCGCTCGGCGCCAGGCCGGACCCTTCCGCCGCTTGAACTCCGCCACGAGGCCGACGTTGTCGTCACCGACGTGCATGGACTCGATGCCTCCGTTCCCCACCCGTCGCCGAACCTATGGAGGGCAAGCGAGCCCTGGAAGCCAACCCGGCGGGGCGAGCCTGGAGGGGCTCGGTGGAGAGACGTACGGGCGGCGCGGGAGGGGGCAAAAACCGAGCGTGCCCTTGCCCGCGCGAGCGCTTCGGAGCGCGACGCGCGAAGACGAAATGATCGCTGCGGCGCAAGGAGAATCGGAGGAGCTCACCCCTCGCGTGCCCGCGCGGCCGATCGCTCGGGCCTGTGACGGGGGCTTGCCGGTATCCTCGCTCTGCCAGGTTCACTGCGAGCGCCCGCCTGGTGCCATGGGAACTAGGGGAACGGGCGGGCGGTCGCTTCAGGGTCGGCGGGAAGGGGGACGACGGGCGGGGAGAGCGGGGGACGGCGGCGTTCGATCGCGACCCCGATGCCCGGAAGCGTACGCCCCCGACCCGAGCCAGCCGGGCGGGGGCGATCGTTCGTCGCGAATGGGCCGAGCTACCCGCGCGCGTAGACCTCGAGCGCGGCGGACGTCGCGGTGCCCGGCTTCGGACCCTTGCCCTGCTTCGCGAGGGCCTGCTCGATCGCGGCGAGGACCACGAGGACGCTCTCCTGCCGCGAGCCCTCGCCCATGAGGCCGATGCGCCACACCTTGCCCGCGAGCGGGCCGAGGCCGCCGCCGATCTCGATGCCGTGGTCGGCGAGGAGGGACTTGCGGACCGCTGCCTCCTCGATCCCGGCGGGGACCTGCACGCAGTTCAGCGTCGGGAGCCGGCGCCCCTCCTGTGCCTGCGGCGAGCACCCCAGCGCGGCGAGGCCCGCCATCAGCGCGGCCGAGTGGCGGCGGTGGCGCGCGAAGCGCGCCTCGAGCCCCTCCTCGTGGACGATCCGGAGCGCCTCGCGGAGCGCGTAGACCATGCTGATGGGCGCGGTGTGGTGGTAGGCGCGCTTCCCCTCCGCCCAGTAGTCCGCGATCATCGACGCGTCGAGGTACCAGCTCTGCACCTTGGTCTTGCGCGCGCGGAGCGCGTCGAGCGCGCGCGGCGAGAGGGTGAGCGGCGCGAGCCCGGGCGGGCAGGAGAGGCACTTCTGGGTGCCGGAGTAGCACGCGTCGATCTCCCACGCGTCCACCTCCACCGGCACGCCGCCCAGCGAGGTGACGGTGTCCGCGACGAGGAGCGCGCCGTGGGCGTGGCAGAGCTTGCCGAGCCCCTCGAGCGGCTGGTGCGCGCCGGTCGAGGTCTCGGCGTGGACGATGCCGACGGCCTTCACCTGCTCCTTCTTCAGCGCCTCCTCGACCCGTCCGAGGTCGCAGGTCTGGCCCCACGGGATCTCGATCTTCACGAGCTTCGCGCCGCAGCGGCCGACGATGTCGGCCATGCGGTTGCCGAAGACGCCAGCCGCGACGACGACGACCGTGTCGCCGGGCTCGACGACGTTCACGAGCGCAGCCTCCATGCCGGCGGACCCGGTGCCCGACAGGGCGATCGTGAACGGGTTCTGGGTCCGGAACGCGGCGCGGAGCTGGCCCTGGACCTCGTTCATGATCTCCAGGAACTTCGGGTCGAGGTGACCGAGCAGCGGCGTCGACATGGCGCGCAGCACGCGCGGGTGGACGGGGCTCGGCCCGGGGCCGAGGAGGAGGCGGGCGGGCGGCGACAGCTCGGGGACGTTCATGTCGGGGACCTCGTGGTTGCGGGCGCGCGGCGGCGAGCGGCGCGCGCCTCTTCGAGAGCGCGAATCGGATACAGATACACCAGCGGGAGATTCGCGGCCCAGGGGTCATGGGGGCTCTGCGGGCCCGATCGTCCGGCCGGGGGAGGGGCGCACGCGCGCGGCCGGCGGAGCGGGCTCTCGCGCTCGGGTCCGACCGCGGGGTGGATCATCCGCCCCGCAGCCAGAGCTCCACCTGTCCCACCGCGTAGGGCACCGCCGCGTCGACGCGCAGCACGCGAGGCCCGAGCGAGAACGGCTCGAAGCCGCGCGCGCGGAGCGCCTCGGCCTCGTAGGGCGTCCAGCCGCCCTCCGGACCGATGGCGACGCAGGCCCGCTCGGAGAGCGGCGTGAGCGTCTCGAGCGGCGCGCTCCCGGCCGGATGCGCGAGGAGCCGCGACCGCTCGGGGAACGTCGCGTCGAGCTCGTCCTCCACGAACGGCTTGAAGAAGCGCCGGAGCGACACCTCGGGGAGGATCGTGTCCTTCCCCTGCTCGAGGCCGAGGACGAGCTCCGCGCGGATCGCCTCGGGCGCGAGGACCGGCGAGCCGAAGTAGCTCTTCTCGACGCGGTAGCTGCCGAGGAGCACGAGCCGCTTCACGCCCATGGAGGCGACCGCCTGCAGGACGCGGCGGAGAATCTTCGGGCGCGGCACCGCCGCGAGGAGCGTCACCTTCGCGGGCGGCGGCGGGGCGCGGTCGAGGCGCGGCGCGATCACCACCTCGGTGCCGGAGGCGTGGAGCACCTCCGCCTCTCCCATGCGACCGCCGACGACGCCCGCCTGGATCCGATCGCCCGCGACGGCGCGCAGGACCTCGCGGACGTGCAGCGCGCGGCGGCCGGACAGGCGGGCGACGCCGTCCGCCGCAAGCTCGGAGGGCTCGAGGAGGAGGAGGTTCACGGGAGCGCCAGACTACACCGCGCCGGCTCCGGCGCACCGCGCGCGGAGCCCCGGCCGGGCGCCGGGCCGGACGACCGGGTACAATCCTCTCGATGCCCGCCGATGCCGCCGCGTCCTGGACCCTCATCTCCGTCCTCTTCTCGTCCATCCCGCTCTCCGATTCGCTCGCCGCGGCGCTGCACGACGCGGCGGTGGAGCTGTACCGGCGCGACGACTCCGTGGGGCAGGTCGCGGGCGATCTCGCGAACGGCCGGGTCGTCAACCTGAAGCGGACGATGCAGCTCGGCGCGATCACGGGTCCCGCGTTCGAGGCGAAGCTCGACACCGAGCGCGGCGCCGGGACGGTCCGGTACCTGCTCACGCGCCAGGGCCTCGAGCTGCTCGGCCTCTCCGGCGAGCGGCCGCGCGGCGGCTATCTGAACTGAGTCAGCTTCAACGGGGGCTGCGACCCGCCCCGCCGGTGCGGCACCGGCCCGCCCGGGCCGGCGCACTCCGCGCGCGGTGGCGTGTCGCCCGACATCGCCTCACCGGCACGCCTGCGCCGTACCTCGGTCGCGCGACCGGCCCGCGCGCGCGCGCGGGGTAGGCTCGCGAGTCGATGCCCTCGAGCAGGCGAGTCCTCCTCATCGAGCAAGACGCCGCGGTGCGCGCGTCGCTCTCCACGGCGCTCACCGGGCGCGGGGCGGAGGTCGTCGTCGCGAGCGACGGCGAGGACGGGCTCGCCAGGCTCGCCTGCGGCGAAGCGCCGGCGGTGGTGCTCCTCGGTCTTCACCCGCCACGCCGCGGGGGCGACGCGTTCATGCGGGCGATCCGCGCCGATCCGCGCTACGCCGACGTCCCGGTCATCACGATGGCCGGCGACGGGCCCCACCGTAGGGGGCCCACGCCCTTCGACGTCGACGACGTGCTCGCGCTCGTGCTGTCGCTCTGCGATCCCGATCGCGCCTGAGCGAGCGCACGGCGGTCGCAGACGCGAGCGACGTCGGCCCGTGCGCGCCGCGCGAACGCTCGCGCTGCTGCCGAGAAACCCTCATTGGGCTTGACGCCCCGTTACGGGCATGCCCTTCGGGAGCGTCGCTCCCAGCGTGAGCACCGGGAGGGGAATCCCCGATGAAGGGTCGTCTCGCGCGGTTCGCCCTGGTGGGGCTGTCCGGGGTCGGGGTGAACCTCGCCGCGCTGCACCTCTTCGCCGGCGTGCTCGGGATCCAGGAGGTCGTCGCCTCCGCCCTCGCAATCGAGACGAGCATCGTCACGAACTTCCTGCTGAACGACGCGTTCACGTTCCGCGATCGCCGCGAGCTCGGCGCGGGGGTGGTGAGCCGCCTCGTGCGCTACCACGCGGTGAGCCTGGCGGGCGGAGTGGTGCAGCTCGTGGTCTTCGGGCTCGCCGCGCTGGCGCTCATGCGGACCCTCGGCCGGGCGGAGCTCGGGGGCCTGCGGTACCTCGCCCAGAGCGCGGGCATCGCCCTCGCCTTCGCGGCGAACTACCTCGGGAGCCTCCGCTTCGCGTGGGGGCCGCCCGGGGCGGGCGCGCCGCGTCCGGCGCTGTCGCTGCGGCGACCGGGGGCCTGGATCGCCCCGACGATCTTCGCCGGGATCCTCGTCCTGCACATCCTGCCGATCTGGCTCGTTCACTACTTCCCGACCCAGGACGGACCGCTGCACGTCGAGAACGTCCTCTCGCTCATGCGCTACCGTCACTCGCCGCTCCTGCAGCACTGGTACCTCGCGAACTGGGGCGCGCAGCCGAACTGGCTCACGCAGGCGCTCCTCGCCGGGCTCCTGCAGGTCGTCGGCCCGCTCACGGGCGAGAAGCTCGTGCTGACCGGCTACACGGTGCTCTTCCCGCTGGGCTTCCGGGCCCTGCTACCGCCGGGTCGCGACGGCTGGTGGGCCGCGCTCGCCGCGTTCCCGTTCGTGCACGCGTTCCCCTTCCAGATGGGCTTCTGGAACTTCTGCTACGGGCTCGCGCTGGCGCTCCTCACGGTAGGCTTCTGGCTGCGGAGCCGGGGCCGGCTCGGGCCCTCGCGCTGGCTCGTGCTCGCGCTCCTCTCGGTGCTGCTCTTCCTCGCCCACTCGGTCGCGTTCGCGGGCGCGGGCCTCGCCATCGGGGTCCTCCTGGCCTGGCGCCTCGCCCTCGCGGTCCGCCGCTCCCGCGGGCACGCGGCGCGCCGCCGGCTCGTCGTGCGCGGCTACGCGGTGCGCGCCGGCGCCGTCGCGCTCGCGGCGCTGCCCGGGGCGGCCCTGCTCGGCGCCTGGCTCGTCGCGCACTCGGATCGCGCGTCCTCGCGCCTCCCGATCTACGAGCTCGCGGCCAAGCTCGCGACCGCGTACGCGCTCGTCTCGATCGACCGGCGCGAGATCCTCCTCGCGTGCCTGGTGTCGCTCGTCCTGTTCATCGGCGTGGTGCACCTCGCCCTCGTGCGCGCCACCTCGACGCGCGCGTTCCGGCCGCACGACGGCTGGCTCCTCGCCGCGGTGGCGTTCGCGATCGCGTACTTCGCGGTCCCGGAGGTCGTGGCGGCGGGCGCGCACGTGTCCGACCGGTTCGCGCTGTTCACCTTCCTCTGCGTGGCCGCCTGGATCGCCACCGGCGCGGCGCCCGCCATCGCCGTGCGGCGCCTCGCCCTGGCGCTCGCGGGGATCGCGGTGGTGGCGACGGGCCTCCGCTACGAGAAGCAGCGCCAGATCTCCGCCTACGTCGAGGAGTACGTCGCGGCGGCGGCCGGCCTCGGCCCGGACCGCGTGCTCCTGCCGGTCGCCATCTCGCCCTACGGCCCCGTCGACGAGAACGGCCGCAACCTCGGCTACCGCGTGAAGCCGCTCCTGCACGCGACCGGCTGGGTGGTGGCGCGCAACGGCGGGGTGGACCTCAAGAACAGCCAGGCATTCACCGATCACTGTCCGCTGCGGTTCCCCGACGATCACAACCCGTTCCTCATGCTCGCCGGCTCGCTCGCGAAGATGGAAGGGACGCCCCCGTGCATCGACCTGCGCGCGGCCGTGGCGGCGCAGGTGGACTACGTCCTCGTGTACGGCGTCACCCCCGACGCGCTCGCGAGCCCGTGCGGCGCGCGGATGGCGCTCGACCTGCGGTCGCGCTACGAGCCCATCGCCCACTCGGCGAGCGGCATGCTCGAGATCTGGCGGCCCAGGCCCGAGGGCGCGCAGCACGCGCAGTACCCCTGACGGCGACCGCCCCGCAGACGACGAGGCCCCCCGGCGCGTCGCGCCGGAGGGCCTCGAACGGCTCACGAAAGAGCGGATGCTACTTCTTCGCGGGCGCGGCCGCGGGCTTCGCGGGCGCGGCCGCCGCGGGCGCAGCGCCGCCGGCGCGCTGATCCATCGAGGTGAAGATGACCGCCTTCTTCGCCACGACCTTCCCGTCGGCCTTGGCCGAGTGGCAGACGGCGCAGAACGCGTCCATGCTCTGGCCCTTCGCCGTGTCGACGCGGAGGTACTTGTAGTTGGCGTTCGACGGGTGCGGGTCGTGGCAGCCGACGCACTCGAACCGGCCGTCGCGGAGGAGGTCGCCGGGGACGTTCGCGACCTTCGGGTTCACCGAGGTGAGGCCGTAGGGGTGGCTCATGTGGCCGGACACCGGGGCGTAACCCTGGCCGCCCTTCGAGGTCTCCTCGTGGCAGCCGAGGCAGAGCGCCGTCGAGCCGGTGTATGCAGCCTTCGTGCGGGGGTTCTGCGCCACCTTGTTCGGCGCCACGGCGAAGATGACATCGCCCTTCGCCGTGTGGATGCCGTGGCAGCCGTTGCAGCCGACGCCGTCGTGCCCGCCGAAGGCGAACGCGGAGATGGGCAGCGCGGCCGCGAGGGAGAGGACGAGGATTCGAACGCCGTTCATGTGAAGCTCCTGATGCGTACCGCGGGTTGACACCCTCGATGGGTGCGAAAGCGCGCGGACTGTACGCAAACGGGTCGCCTGGCTGCCTTGATGGAGAGCAACCGGGCGAGCGCTCGGATCAGGGGCCGTGGTCGGGCTCGAACGCACCGGTGCGCCAGCCGAGCCGGATGGAGAGCAGACGTACCATGAACGCGAGACTTATCCCCGCGAACGCCGCCGTCTCCTCCGGCAGGCGGAGGCCGGCCGCGAGGGCGATGAAGCACAGCACGCCGGTGAGGGCGGCGAGGGCGTAGGCCTCGCCGGGCTTGAAGATGAGCGGCTCCTCGCGGACGAGGACGTCGCGCAGCATCCCGCCGCCCACCGCGTTCACGCAGCCGACGAGCGCCACGGAGACGAGCGGGAGGCCCGCGGCGAGCGATTTCTGCGCGCCCACCACCCCGTACACGCCGAGCCCGAGCGCGTCGATGACCACGATCGCGAGCCGGGCGCGCTGGAAGTGCCGCCCGAAGAACGCGCCGGCGAGGCCGCCGCCGAGCACGCCGAGCAGGTAGCGCCCGTCGGTGAGCACGGCGGGTGGCCCCTGCTGGAGGAACAGCCCGTCGCGGAGGAGCGCTCCGCCGAGCCCCGTCGCGATCGAGAGCACGAGGATGCCGACGAGATCGTAGCGCTTGCGGACCGCGGAGATCGCCCCCGTCACCGCGAACAGGAACGAGGCGGCGACGTCGAAGGCGATGGGGAGATGGAAGCCGCCGCGCAGCACGCGAGCTACTTAGCACGTCGGCGGAGGTGGAGCGCGCGGTCAGAGGGCGCCGAGCATCGGGTCGCGCGCGTGGCGGAGCACCTCCGCGGCGAGCGCGGTGCTCGCGTTCGCGATGTCCTCGACGGAGAGCATGCCGGAGAGGTGCCCGGCGCCGTCGAGCACGATGAGCCGCCGCACCGCGCACGCCTCCATCGCGTGCGCCGCCTCGGCGAGCTCGTCCTCCTCGGTGCAGGCGACGACCTGGGGCGTCATGGCCTCCCGGACGCGGGTGCGTCTCGGGTCTGCGCCCGCCGCGGTCGCCCGCACGGCGATGTCCCGATCGGTCACGATCCCCGAGAGCGTGCCGTCCTCGAGCACGGGGAGGGCGCCGACGCCGAGCTCCTTCATCTTCCGGGCGGCCGCGACCAGCGTCTCGTCCACGCCGATGGTCGCGGCGTTCCGGGTCATCACCTCGCGCACGCGCATCGTCTACCTCCTCGTGCATCGAACCTCACGCGGTCGCGTGGCGCGAGGGGGACCGTCGGGGCGCTCCGGTCGAGGCGGGCAACGCGCCGCGGCCCCGCCCGCCCCGCCGGGCGAGCGAGCGGGCGAGGAGCCGTCGTACGATGGCCCATGCCCGAAGCGATGCCCGTCGTCCCCGCGCCGGTGCGGATCGTCCTGCTCCGGCCGCGGAACCCCGAGAACCTCGGCGCCGTCGCGCGCGCGATGAAGAACTTCGGGCTCGCCGACTGGGCCATCGCGGAGCTCGGGACGCACGACTTCGCGACGGCCCGCAGGGTGGCGGTGCACGCGGAGGACCTCCTCGACAGGCCTCGGCTCGTCCGGACGCTCGACGAGGCGGTCGCCGACTGCGCGTGGGTCGTCGGCACCAGCTCCCGGAGGGTGCGCGGCAAGCGGCGCCTCGCCCCCGCGGCGGTCGCGCGCGAGGCGCTCGAGCGCGCCCCGGCGGGGCGGACGGCGATCGTCTTCGGCGACGAGCGCAGCGGTCTCACGAACGACGAGGTCCTCCGCTGTCACGACCTGTCCTCCATCCCGACGGACGAGGCGCAACCCTCGGTGAACCTCGCCCAGGCGGTGCTCCTCTATGCCTACGAGCTCAGGCGGGCGGCGCTCGAGGCGCACGCGCGGGCTCCCACGTCCGCTCCCGCGGGCGCGACGGACGCGGAGCTCGGGAGCCTCGAGGCGGCGCTGCGCGCGGCGCTGCGGGCGGGCGGATTCCTCGCGGGACCGGAGCGGCACGCGGTGCGCGACCTCGTCGCTCCCCTGCGGCGCGCCCGGCTCACGCAGCGGGAGGCGAGGCTGTGGTCGGCGGCGCTGCGGACGCTGGGGAGGGGAGAGGGGTAGGTCGGGGTCTCGGTCTCACGTCCCCACCGGCACCCTCCTCGCGCGCTCCGCCGCCTCGCCGATCCGCGGCAGCGTCTCCCCTCCCACTCCCTCGACCACGATCGACGCCGCGGCCGCGCCGAGGCGCGCGGCCTCGACCGGGTCGTCACCGCCGGCGAGCGCGAGCAGGAAGGCGGCCGCGAACACGTCGCCGGCCCCGGTCGGATCGACCTCTCGCGTGGGGAACACCCCCACGACGAACGTGCGGTCGCGCGTCGTCACCGTGCAGCCGGCGGCGCCCCGCGTGAAGACGACGATCGGCACCGCCGCGGCGAGGCGCGCGAGGAGGTCGTCCTGGCCGGCGAGGTCGTCCTCTCCGACGAACGCGGCGGTCACGCCGGCGAGCTCGGCGGGCGCGAAGGACCAGCGCGGCTGCACGACGGTGCCGTCCGCCGCCACGGCGCGCACGAGCCCCTGGACGCCCAGCCCCACCACCCGTGCGCCGGCGACGTCGGCGAACGCACGCGGCGCCACCTCGCCGAGGACGGGCGCGAGGTGGAGCACGTCCGCGCCGCGCCAGGCCACGGGGAGGGCGGCCGGATCGAGCGGCGGGGCGGAGGCCTCGACCCGCTGCCGGCGGGCGCCTCCCGGCGCGTGCAAGTTCACGAAGAGGGTCGTGCGCGCCGCTCGCGCGATGATGGACTCCACCCCGGCGAGCGCGCGCTCCGGATAGTCGGCGCCGGCGGCCGTGAGTACGCGCGCCCGAGCGCCGAGCGCGCGGAACGTGTGCGCCGCGTACCACGCCGAGCCCCCCGGGACGAGCCGCCCGGCGACACGGTCGAGCGTCACGTGGCCGCAGACGACGGCGGCCGGCCGCGCCGCGGAGGTGGGCAGGTCGAGCATCGCGACGGAGCGTACCACCCGTCCCGGCGGTCGCGGCCACGCGAGCGGCGCCGCGCGACCCGTCCGCCGCGTGCCAGGTCACGCGCCGTCGATCGTCGGCCCGGGCCGCCGTACCGGCGAGCGGACGCGGGTCAGGGCAAGATCTCGAGCACGCGCGCGTGCCGGAGCGGGCCGTCCTCGATCTCCACCGTCGTGGGGACGTCGTAGGACGCCCGGACGGCGAAGCCCTCGCGCGGAGCGTAGGTGCGGCCCGCGTCGCCGGCGAGGACGCTCACGCCGCGCGCGGCGAGCCGGCGGAACCACGCGAGGCTCCTGGCGGCGAGCGACCGCTCGTAGAAGACGTCGCCCGCGAGCACCACCTCGACGCCGGGGAGCGGCGCCTCGATCGCATCGCCCGCGCGGAACTCCGGCGCGACCCCGTTCAGCGCCGCGTTCACCCGCACGGCCGCCTCGCAGAACGGGTCGAGGTCGAGCGCGAGGACCCGCGCCGCGCCGGCGCGCAGGGCCGCGATGGCGACGAGACCGCTGCCCGTCGCGAAGTCCGCCACCGAGCGTCCGCGAACGAGGTCGGGGTGGTCGAGCGCGTGGCGCGCGAGCGCCTGGCCCCCCGCCCACGGGAACGCCCAGAACGGCGAGTCGTCCCAGCCCGCCAGCTCGGCCGCCGTCGCATGCCACAGCGGCGTCAGCTCGCTCGCCTGGTGAATCATGATCTCGGGCGCGAGGGGCACGGGCGCGGGCGCAGTGCGCTCCCGGACGAATTCGACGAGCTCTTCGAGCGTTCGCAAACGAGCACGGAACAGACCACGCCACCGCCGGCGGCTGCAACCCAGGCGGGCAGGGTGCGCCCACCTCGCCGCACCCGGAGGCGGCTCCCCTTGGGGCACTTGGTGGCTCGTCTGCCGTGACGGAGGTTGGCCGCAAGGGTCATGTGGACCGTCATTCGTTTCGCGCTCTCGGGAGCGGATCCTGCGCCGTACCGCGCGGCCTTCGACCTGCTCCGGCGCTCCGGCTTCCAGCCCCATCGCCGCCCCGAGGACGCCGGGACGTGCGAGGTCTTCCCCGCCTCCGTGGTCGCCGACCTGCTGCAGGATCCCGGCGTCGTCTCGCGGGCGATCTTCGAGGCGCTCGCGGGCGCGCGGCTGCGGCCGGTGATGGTGGCGGGCGCGCACGTGGAGGTGCGCGCTCGCGCACGCCCCGAGCCGCCCGTTGCGCCTCGCTGATCCGTCGGGCGACGTTCGTCGATCGAGTGGCGGGCCGCTCCGGCGGCCGTGGAGGGCCTGATGGACGCACCCGACCGGCGGCGGTTCTCGCGCATCCCCTTCCACGCGGGCGTGGAGCTGCACGTGGAGCGCGGCACCGCGCCCGCGCGACTCCTCGACATCGGCCTCAAGGGCGCGCTCGTCGAGGTGGGCGAGGGGCTCGACGTCGAGCGCGGCGACCCGTGCGCGCTGGCGCTCCGGCTGGAAGGCGGTGAGGTGGTGATCCGGATGGACGGTGCCATCGCGCATCGCGAGGGGAGGCGCGTCGGCGTGCGCTGGTACGCGATCGACCTCGAGAGCATCGCCCACCTCCGCCGGCTGGTGGAGCTGAACGTCGGCAGCGACGTGCAGGGCGAGCTCGCGGCGCTGGTGGGGAGCGCGTAGGCGAGGCGCCTCGAGCAGAACCCGACCCTGAGGCCCTCACTGCCCCGCATGGCGCCGGCGCGTCGACGCGCGGGCGGACCTCGGCCGCTCACGGACCGTGAGGGAGAGCTTCCGCTGAGGGCTCCTCGCCCGGGATGGGATCGACCCGGCGGAGGATCCGGCCGATCGCGCGCTCGAGCTCGTCCCGCACCCAGCGCGGCGGGTCGTAGGGGTCGCGCCGGAGCCGGCGGAAGAGCGACTCGAGGCCGCGCCGCTCGCCGCGCGCGAACTCCGCGACGAGGCCGGCTCGGCCACCCCCCGCGCCGGCCGTCTCGACCGCGATGGGCCCGCGCCGCGCGTGCGTGCGGCGGACCACGCTGTCGTAGTGGAGGAGCGCGCGATCGAGGAGGACCCACGGGAAGTTCGGCTGCGCGTGCGGACCGATGCGGAAGCGGCGCGCGCCGGACCAGTAGCGCTGGACGTCGAGGAGGAGGCCGGGGATGCCGGGCGCGCCGATCGAGCGGACGCGCGCGTAGCGCCTCCCCACGCCGTACAGCGCGCCGCCGCCGCCGAGCGCGCCGCCGAGGACGGTGCCCGCGAAGATGCTCGCGCCCCCGACCGCCGCGTCCACCGCGCCGCCGATGGCCGCGCCGGCCAGCGCGCCGGCGGCGACGAGCTGCGCGGGAGAGAGCCCGAGCAGCTTCCAGGCCTCCTCGGCGAAGAGATCCTGGCGGTACACGGGCCGCTCGAGGCCGGGGCCCTCCTCGAACCGCGCCTCGCGGTGGCCGTACAGCGCCTCGACGCGGCGGCGCGCCTCCTCCTCGCGGGCGCGGAGCGCGTCGTGGAAGCTCCGCTCGAGGCGGTCGCGCTGCTCCTCGATCGCGGCCTCGTCCTCGACCGCGAGCTCCTCGGTGTGCGTGAGCGCGTCCACGAGGAGGCCGGAGACGAGGGCGGCCGCCTCCGCCCGGCGCCGGCCACGCTGGGCGACGAGCGCGGCGACCGCCTCGTCCACCGCCGCGCGCCAGTCGGGCCGCAGCTCCCGGAAGACCTGCAGGAGGTTCACCCGCTCCTCGAACGAGACCGAGAACGCGTCGAAGTCGCGCACGATCTTGAAGTGCTGGTCGAGCGCGCGGTGCCACTCGGCCGCGTGGTCCTCTGCGCCGATGCGGTTGACGAGCGCCATCCCGGGCCGGCCCGTCCAGCGGAGGATCTCCATCTCGGCGTCGTAGTTCGGCCGATACGGGTGCGTGCCGTCGACGACGTAGAGCACGCTCGCGCCCGCCAGGATCGGCGCGAGCAGGCGGCACTCCTCGACGAGCTCGGAGGTGCCCTCGAAGGCACGCACGAGCTCGGCGACGCGCGCGGGCCGCTCCGCCGCGCTCACCTCGCGAGCGCGCAGCCAGGCGAGGGCGCGCGGAGCGTCCTCGAACCCGGGCGTGTCGACGAGCACGAACAGGGTCCGCCCGTCCACGCGGACGGGGAACTCGCGCACCTCGGTGGTGGTCCCCGGGCGCGGGTCGATGCGCACCGAGTCGTCCTCGGCGAGCGTCGCGACGATGCTCGACTTGCCCTTGTTCACGCGGCCGACGACCGCGAAGCGCGGGACCTCCGGGGTCACGGCGCCCCCTGGAGAGGCTCGACCGCGAGGTACGGGTCCTCGAGCCGGGCGAGCCCGTCTCGCCAGGTGCGCACGCTCGCCTCCGTGGCCGGACCGACGCGGTCCTCCCTCACCTCCGCCACGAGCACGAGCAGGTGCCGCCGCGGGCCCAGGGCGCCGCGCAGCTCGCGCACGAGCCTCAAGGCCGCCCGATCCGGCGCCTCGAATCCCTCGGCGACCACCACCACCGGCTCCGCCCCGTCCACCGCGGCGAGCCACCTCGCGCCGAGCTCGTCGCGCCCGTCGCGCCCGCCGGCGGCGTGGACGCTCGCGATCTCGCGCTGGACCTGGCGGGCGATGGCCGCCTCGAGGGCGGGGTGCGCCGGGACGTCGCGCCAGAGCACCACCGCGCAGCGCGTGCCCGCGGGCGGCGCGACGCCCGGGACCGTCGCCGGAATCACCGCAGGCGGCGCGGCCTCGGGGAGGACGGCCCCGGTCTCGACGTGCGGCTCGGCGAGCCGGGCGAGGACGCGCGCGATCTCCGCGTCGTCGAGCGGAAGGCGGGCGAGCAGCCTCGCCGCGCGCAGGCGCGCGACCGCGAGCGCGACGGCGCGCGGGAGGAGGCCGTAGGTCGCGACGGCCGCGAGGAGGAAGCGCCACCACTCGCCGACGAGCGCCGGGTCCGCGGCACGGCCGGCCCCGGCGTGGAGGTAGGCGCCCTCGAGCCGCGAGTAGCGCGTCGCCTCCACCAGCGCGAGCGAGGGCGCGGCGTCCGGCCAGAGCGACGCCCAGGGCCGCGCCAGCGTCGAGACGAGGGCGTGGAAGCGCGGCGCGTCGAGGTCCACGAGCGTCGTGCTCCACGCGAAGGCGATGTCGGAGAACACGACGAGGCGCAGGCACCCGAGGAGCGCCCCGACGTTGAAGGCGACGCCGAAGGTCTGCGTCGCGCCGAGCAGGAGCCACGGCTCCACGGAGTGGTACAGCGAGCGCCGGCTGCGCAGCCGGTGCCAGAGCGCGCGCCACTCCTCCGCGCGCGCCTGCCCCGCCGCGCGTCCGGCGAGGCGCGGGTAGAGGGCGCCGATCGCCTCGCGGAAGACGCCCACGAGCGGCGCGCCCAGCGTCGCGAGCGGGAAGAGGAACGCGGCGAGGAGGAACAGGAGCAGGAGCACCTGCGCGCCGACGAGGACGAGCAGCACGTCCCAGACGTTCACCGGGTGCTCGCCGGTGTAGCCGAGGAGCGCCGTCGCGGCGCCCCAGCCGAGCGCGAGCCCGATCGCCGCGAGCGCCAGCCGGACGCCGGCCAGGGCGCGGGACACCGTGCGGCCGGGGAAGAGGAGGCTCGGCTCGCGCTCGCGGAGCTGGGCGAGCCAGCGGGCGAGCACGTCCCCCCGGTCACCGGCGAGGGACGCTCCACGCATCGCCTCGCGGTCGCGCCGCTCGAGCGCGCCCGCGGGCGCGTCCCGATCGCGGGCGAGCTGGGCCTCGAGGTCGATGAGGTCGGCGAGTGTCACGGCAGGTCGCCGAGGGAACATAAGGGATCGGCGCGCCCGGGTCGCGCCTCGCGGGTGCTCTCGACCCGGGTCGCGCGGCCCGCACCGAGCCCCGACCTCACCCGCGCCGCTCGAGCCGGGCAGGGCGCCAGGAAAAGCGGCAGGTTGGGCCCCGCGCCTCTGAAGTGCGCGCCTGCGCCGCAGGCGGCCTCCGTCCTGCATCCCGGTGACTGAGGGTACGTCCTGCAAGGGTAGGTGAACGTGATGAAGCTGCGGCTCAGCGGGAAGGTGCTGGGACTCCTCGTCGTGGCGGTGATCTTCGTCGCGCTGGTCGGCGGCGCCGGTCTCGTCGCGACGGCCTCGATGGCCGGCGTGGTCGGCGACTACGCAGGCGCGAAGGTGCCCCAGCTCGTCGCGGTGTCGCGACTCGCCACGGCGGTGGGGCGCGCCACCGGCGCGGCGTCGGCGGTGGAGAACGGCACCCTCGAGCCGGAGGTGCACGAGGCGGCGCTCGCGCTCATCGCCGGCCAGCTCCGCGAGGCGGTGGACGCCGAGCGCGCCTTCGAGCGCGGGGGACGGGACGCGGGGGCGAGCCAGATCGCGCCCGCGCTCGATCGGTGGAAGCAGGACCTCGCGCAGCTCGACTCCGCCGCGCGGGCGAGGCGGGACGCAGGCGCGGCGGGCCAGTTCGCGGAGGAGGCGGGGGCCCAGCACGACGTGACGGACGCGTTCGAGCGCCTCCGCGTGGACGCGCAGCGGCTCCTCGAGGTGGTGGACGCGAGCGCCGTGGCGACCCGCACCGCCGCCGACGCGAGCGCGGCGCGCGCCCGCGACGCCGAGGCCGGCGCCCGGCGCGACATCGCCGTCGTGTTCCTCCTCGCGACGGCGGCGCTCGCCTCCGCCGGGGCCTTCCTCGTCCGCGCCATCCGGCGCGGCCTCCGCTCGGTCGTGGAGGCCGCGGAGCGGATCGCGGCCGGCGACCTGCGCGACGCGGTGGAGGTGACGAGCCAGGACGAACTCGGCGACCTGCAGGCCGCGATGCGCCGCATGGGCGGGCAGCTCTCGCAGGTCATCGGCGACGTGCGCTCCGGCGCCGCCGCGCTCGCGGCGGTCGCGGGCCAGGTCTCCGCCACCTCGCAGCAGCTCTCGCAGGGCACCGGCGAGCAGGCCTCCAGCGTGGAGGAGACCTCGGCGCTGCTCGAGGAGATGAACGCGTCCATCGGCTCCAACGCGGCGAGCAGCCGGGACGTGGAGCGGATGGCGAGCGAGGGCGCGAGGAACGCCGAGCGCAGCGGCGCGGCGGTCACCGAGACGGTGGGCGCGATGCGCGCCATCGCCGAGCGGGTCTCGATCGTCGAGGAGATCGCCTACCAGACGAACCTCCTCGCCCTGAACGCCGCCATCGAGGCGGCGCGGGCGGGCGAGCAGGGGCGGGGCTTCGGGGTCGTGGCGACCGAGGTCCGCAAGCTGGCCGAGCGCAGCCAGGCGGCCGCCAAGGAGATCGGCGAGCTCGCCGCCCGCTCCGTCGGCGTGGCCGAGCGCAGCGGCGGGCTCCTCGCGGAGCTCGTGACGACCATCGCGACCACCGCCGAGCGGGTGCGCGAGGTCTCGGCGGCCTCGCAGGAGCAGTCGGCCGGGGTCGGGCAGCTCTCGAGGGCGATGACCGTCGTCGATCAGGTCACGCAGCGGAACGCCTCCGCCGCGGAGGAGCTGTCCGCGACCGCCGAGGAGCTCTCCACCCACGCCGACGCGCTCCGGGAGCGCGCCGCCTTCTTCACGGTCGGCGGGGAGGGTGGCGTCGCGGACGCGCTGGAGCACCCGCCCGCGCTCCCCCGCGAAGACCTCCCTCGCCTGCACGCCGCCGGCGCCCGCTGACCGGCGCCGGCCTTCCCCCCGACCCGCGCACTGCCCCACCGGAGGAACACCCATGAAGAAGCTCCTCGCCGCAGCCCTCGCCGCCGCCGTCCTGGGCGCGCTCGGGCAGGCCGCCGCCGCCGAGCCGTACGCCACCACCAAGGACGCCGAGCTGCTCGTGCACCGGGCGGCGCTGTTCATGAAGAAGGAGGGCAAGGAGAAGGCGATCGCGACGTTCAACGACGCGCACGGTCCGTTCATCTACCGGGACCTGTACGTCTTCGCGTACGACCTCGCCGGCAACTGCCTCGCGCACCCGACGAAGCCCGAGCGTGTCGGCAAGAACAACATGGGCGACAAGGATCCCGACGGGAGGTTGTTCGTCCGGGAGCGGATCCTCCTCGCCCGAAAGCACGGCAAGGGCTGGCAGCAGTACAAGTTCAACAACCCCGTCACGAACAAGGTCGAGCAGAAGGTGGCGTACTTCGAGCTCGTGGACGGGGTGGTGCTCGTCGCGGGGGCGTACAAGAAGTAGTCGCCGGGCACCCTCCTGCGCGCGCGCGGCGCGCCCGGCCGCCGTCAGGAGGCGGTCGGCGCCGCCGCCGCGCGCGCCGACCCGGCGCCGGGGACCTTTCCGGCGGCGCGGAGCGCCGCGAGCTGCCGATCGAGGCGCGGCAGGACCTCCTCGTGCGTGTAGCGGACGAGGTGCTCGCCGAGCACGGCGAGCGTCACCGCGCGCGGGAGCGCTGCGGGTCCGAGCCGCAGGGCCTGGCCGACGAGGCGCCAGAAGTGGCGGCGGCGCGAGCCGCGCAGGCCGAGGCGCCACAGGGTCCGCGCGAGCGTGGCGAGGGACCCCGGCCTGAGCGGGCTCGGGCGCATCGGCGCGAGCGCGAGGTGCAGCGCGCAGCGACGGAAGTAGGCGTCCTCGTCGTAGAGCTCCGCGAGCAGCCGGCGGTAGCCCTCGAGGAGCTCCAGATCGCCCATGGCGGGCTCGAAGTTGGTCTCGCCGAACTGGTCCCCGGTGGACTCGGCGCGAAGCCGGCCCTCGCGCGCGAGCCGCCTCCAGAGGGCCGTGCCGGGCAGCGCGGTGAGCGTCCCTACCATCGCGCGCGGGATCGGGAGCGCCTGGATGAACGCGCGCTGGCGCGCGAACGTGCCCGCGTCGTCCGCGTCGAAGCCGACGATGAACCCGGCGAAGACCTCGAGCCCCGCGGCCGTGAGGCGCCGCACCGCCTCCGCCGGATCCACGCGCAGGTTCTGGCGCTTGCCGGCCTCCTGGAGGGCGGCGCGATCGGGCGTCTCGATCCCCACGAAGACCGCCGAGAACCCGGCGTCGACCATCGCGGCGAGCAGCTCCGGCAGCGTCGCGAGGTCGAGGCTCGCCTCGGTGTAGAGGTCGAACGGCCGGCCGTGCTCCGCCTGCCAGCGCGCGAGCTCGGGGAGGAGTCGCGCCGCGGCGCGGCGGTTGCCGATGAAGTTGTCGTCCACGAGGAACAGCGGCCCGCGCGCGCCGAGCCGGTGGAGCGCCTCCAGCTCGGCGAGCACCTGCGCGGCCGACTTCACCCGCGGCACGCGCCCGAAGACCTCGATGATGTCGCAGAACTCGCAGCTGAACGGGCAGCCGCGCGACACCTGGATCGCGTGGCTCGCGTAGCGGTCCAGGGCGAGGAGGTCGAAGCGGGGGACGCGCGCGAGGGCGAGGTCGGGCCGGCCCTCGCCGGACGGCGAGAGGACGCGGTCGTGCGCGCCGGGGCGCTCGACCGCCGCGACGAGCCGCTCGAGCCGGCCCTCGGCCTCGCCCTGGAACACGTGGGCCGCCTCCGGGAACCGCTCCGGCGCGATGGTGGGGGCCGGCCCGCCCGCGACCGTGACCTTCCCGAGCGCGCGCGCCCGCGCGAGGACGGCGCGCATCGACGGCGCCTGCACGAGCATGCCCGAGACCAGCACCGCGTCCGCCCAGCGGAGGAGCTCGTCCGGCAGCGCCTCGAGGTGCTCGTCGTGGAGCCGGAGCTCCCAGCTCGCGGGCAGATGCGCCGCGAGCGTCGCGAGACCGAGCGGAGGAAGCGCCGCGTCCTTGCGGATGAACGGGAGGCTGTGCCCGTAGCCCCAGTACGTGGGCGGCGTGGAACCCTGCACGAGGAGCGCACGCATTCACGCGGTGTACGCCTCGCCCGTCATCCGCCCGTCACGGCCGAGCGCCATCGGTGGGGTGACCAGGCCGAGGCGGGTCGCGAGCTCGGAGGAGCGCCGGCCGAGAGGCCCCCGCCAAGGGCTCGTCTACCCAGCTCGGGGCACCCCGCCGGCGCGCTCGGGGTGCAAACGTCCGCTCCGGCCGCGAAGGGTTGCGGCGAGACGCCGCGCTCGCCATGTGTCGTCGCGGCTCCGCTCCGGGAGCCCGAACGAAGGAGAGATCCATGAAGCTCGTTCTCCGCGCCGCCGCCGCGCTCGCGATCCTGGGCCTCGCGACGCCCGCCTTCCCCTGCGGCGACAAGCAGATGACGACGGCGTCGTCCTCGACGACGACGGCCTCGACGAAGAGCAAGGCGGCGGTCGCGAAGGCCGACAAGAAGGCGGCGGCGAAGACCGCCAAGGCGGCCCCGCAGAAGGCCACGGCCACGAACTAGCCTCGAAGCTGGCAGCGCCCCCCGCATCGCCACGGGGGGTGGGGCGTCGCCGGGCTCCGGGCCGGCGGCGCCCTTTTTTGCCCTGAACGGCCGAGCGTGATTAGCGATCAGGCGAGCAAAGCGAGCCCGCCGGGGCGACGCCGCGGAAGCGGCGAAGCCGCTCGCGGCGGCGCACGGGACCCGGCGAGCAGGGGTGGGGTCCCCGACGACGGCGGCCAGCCGTCGGCGGGGCGGGGGCGCAACCCCCGTTCGAAAATGCCTGAACGACAGCGTGATTCGCATCACCGAAGGTGATCGGCGAATCACGAAACTGTCGTTCAGGGCGCTTTGTGCTTCGTGAAGTCGTGCCCGCGCAGCGCGAGGCACGGGTCCTCGCGCTCGGCGGCCGGCGTGAACACGACGAAGTCGAACGGGAGCGTCCCCACCCCGAACTCCGAGGCGTAGAGCGCCGGGTCGAGCTTTCCCTGCGAGACCTCGAACAGTCCCACCGAGACGACGCGCCGGCCGGGGAGCTCGCGCTCGAGCGAGGCCGGGACGCCGCGGTCGGTGCGGGCGTGGCCGTTTCCGGTCACGAGGATCGCGCCGCCGGCCGCCTGGCTCGCCGCGGCGAGGCGATGCGCCATCTCCGCGTCGCGGGCGCGCTGCGCGAGCGCGAGCCGGTCGAGGATCGGGTCCGGCATCGGCGCGTCGCAGTGCGCGGCCTTCATCTCGGCGCGCAGCGAGGCGACGACCTCGGGGGGGAGCGGCTCCGCCTTCTGGAGCGCGGCGCGGAGCTCCGGGGTGAGCGCCTCCTGGCCCTTCATCGCGATCGCCTTCGCGAGGGGGACGGGCAGGTTCGCGCCGACGATCGGCATGCCCGCCTCGAGCCCGGCGGCGAAGATGGGCCGGTAGATCGCGAAGTCGTACCAGCCGCTGTGCTTCCAGTCGACGGCCCGGGCGATCGCGTCGGGATCGCGCGGGGCGCGGGCGATCGCGGCGTCGATGGCAGGCTGGTCGTCCTCCTCCATCATCTCGAAGGCGAGCGCCGGCCGCTTCCCGGCGGCGCCTATCGCGCGCACCAGCCGCGCCTGCAGCACGTGGTGGTCGGGGTTGTCGTGCATCTCGCCGAGCATGACGACCTCGGCGCCGTCGACCGCGCTCGTGAGCGTGGCCTCGTCGACGAGCCGCCCCGCCCGCGCGTCCCAGATCTTCCCCACGAGCGGGTGCTCGCGGTGGCGCTCGGACATCCACGCGCGCTCCTTCGAGATCGGCTCCTGCAAGAGCTTCTGGTTCGCGGCGCAGGCCGCGGAGAGGATTGCGAGGGCGGACGCGGCGACGAGTCGGTTCGGGCTCACCCGCACAGAGATAGCGCGTCCCGGCGAGGGACGCTCGCGTCCGGTGGGGACGCCGCACCTCGCGTGATGCGGGCGCGCTCCCCCCGCCCCGGGTGGCGCGCGCGTCAGCGCGCCGCGGCCGACGCTGCGGCCGGGTCCTGAAGCTTCACGGCGACCTCGAGCCGCTCGGTGCCGAGGTGACCGCGCTCGACCACCTCGGGGCCGCGCCACGACGTCCAGCCGGGCAGCCCGCGCTGCCACGCGTGGGTCATCTGCCAGAGCTGGAGGCGCGAGTTCGCGAGGTACAGGTAGAGCCCGCGGCTCGGGTTCCACGGGTTCCGCAGGGCGATCGCGAGCCCCTCGTCGGCGCGCCCGTGCAGCGTCCCGTCCCACCGGAAGAAGCCGCGCCCGGCCTCGAACGGCAGCTTGCCCTCGCGCGCGAGCCGCGCGACGAGCGCGTTGTCGGCCGCGCCGCCGAGGACCACGAGGTCGTGCTCGGCGAGGTCGGCGTCGGACACCTCCGCGTCCGCCGCCAGCGGGGGGAGGACCTCGGTGAACGCGTCCGCCACGGTGTCGCGCCAGACGAGCGCGAGCGAGTGGCCGGCCTCGACCTGGCGGGAGGAGCCCCACACGAACAGCGCGCCCGGGAAGTCGTCGAGGAGGTTCGGCAGCACGAACGCGTCGTCGCGCCCTACGGCGGCGTCGCCGCCGAGCGCCACTCGCTGCGGGCGCTCCGAGAGCTCGAACGTGAACGTCCGCGTCGCGGCGGCGGGGACCTCGATCCGCTCGTAGCGGATCGTCTTCTCGCCCCGGATCGCGAGCGTGGAGACGAACGGCCAGGGGTTCGTCCTCTGCGCGATCTCCACGGCGAGCCGGAAGCGGTCGCCCGCGCGCGTGGCGACCGCGGAGAGCACGGGGTCCGGGAGATCGGCGCGCTCGAGCCACGGCCTCACGAACGGCGCGACGTCCTGGCCCGCCGCCGCGGAGAACGTCCGCAGGAAGTCCTCGGTGCGCATCGGCTTCCCCGCGTACCGCTCGTGCACCGCGCGCATGCCCTTCGCGAACGCCGCGTTCCCGAGGCGCAGCCGAAGCTGGTGCAGCGCGAAGGTCCCGCGGATGCGGGGGATCTGGTACGGGCCGTAGCGATCGTAGGCGGGCGACAGCCGCGCCGGCGCGGCGGCGCCCTCGCGCAGCGTGAGCCAGGCGAGGCGCGCGGACAGGTCATCGAGGCCGGCGCGGAGGGCCTCGAGCGCCTTGGCGGGCTCCTCGGGGAGCTTCGCCAGGAGCGCGTGGTACGCGGCCGAGCCGCTCGTGAACCAGGCGTCCGCGTCCGTCGCGGGGAACACCGTGTCCTTCCAGAGGAGCTTCGGATCGTAGGCGAGCGCCGGGGCGATCCCGGCGAGGTCCGGCTTCGGCTTCGCGCCGGGCGCGGCCGCCGCGCCGGACGCCGGGCGGGCCTCCCGCGCCGCGCGGGCGCGGGCGAGGCCGTCCGCCACGACGATGGGGCTGAAGGTCGTGTAGCCGAGCGTGAGGTGCGGGATGGCGTCGGGGAGGTCGGCCGGGATCCACCTCCCGCCCACCCACTTCTCGCGCAGGGTCGTCTTCCCGTAATGGGCCAGGAACACGAGCTTCTCCGCCATCTCCGCGGTGGTGAGCTTGCCGTCGCAGGCGTGGGGGCGGTTGAGCGGCGAGGACGCCCAGAGCCTCACGCCCGCCTCGAGGTCGATCCCGCCCCGGCCGTGCTCCCGGTAGAACTGCTGGAAGGCGATGTCGCGGTTCCAGGCGGGGAAGTTCACGTCCACCGGCGCGTCGCCCGGACCGAGGGTGAGCTCCCGCCGCACGGCGGGATCCCGCGCGTTGTTGTTCGCCCACACGAAGTCGCGGAGCCCGCCCGGCGTGTCGCCGCGGCGGCCGCGCGCGCCGGTGCGCCACAGGCGGCTCGCCTTCGTGCCGAGGAGCAGGCACGCGCCCTCGTCCGTCTTGGCGTCGGCGATCGTCCAGTCGTTCGAGTAGAGCCCGTTGTTCCCGGCGCGCAGCAGCGCCGCGACCTCGTCGATCGAGGAGCCGTACTGCGCCGCCTTGCGGATCCGGTTCGACTGCGGGGTCCCGGCCGGCTCGAAGGGCGTCTGCCCCACGGTCGTCTCGCCGATCACCATCCCCGCGCCGTTCAGGTACCAGTCGGACCCGGAGTGGATGCCGCCCGGGAAGGTCTGCATGACGAGCCGGTGGCCCTTCGCCGGCACGACGTCGAGCACCACGTCCCAGTGCACGCCGGTGTAGCCGTTCCACATGAACAGCTGCCCCATGACGAAGCGGCCGCTGCGCGTGGCCGACCGGGTGGCGACGAACGACGAGCAGCGGTCTCCCTCCGCCTGGGCGGTCTCGTCCTCCGCCTTGACGAAGCTCCGGCCGCTGAGCGGCGTGCGCGAGACCTGGAGCGCGTCGTCGAGCTGCCCGAGGTCCACCGCCGAGTTGAGCGCGGCCACGTCGAGGAGGTCGAGCGGGCGGCCCTTCCAGCGCGCCCCCGCCTTCGCCGCGCCGTCGGCGATGCCCTTCATCTCCTCGAGGTACTCCGCGTCGAACTTGCGGAGCATGAGCGCGTCGGTGAGCCGGCGCAGGTCGTTCCAGCCGCGCTCCGGGTCGGCCTTGTCGTGCTGGACGGCGACCTTCGCGAGGAAGCGCGCGAGCTCGTCCGCGACGAGCGCTCCGTACTGCGCGCCGCGGGCGTACGGTTCGCCCTCGACGTGCACGAAGATCCAGCCGCCGTCGTCGTAGCGGAACCCCTTGCCCTCCCAGCGCACGGTCTCGAGCGGGACGTACTCGGTGACGTCGTCCACCGGCTCGAGCCGCACGTCGTCGAACACCGCCTCGCCGGTGGCGCGCCCGTTGCGGCCGAGGTGCAGCGCGACGCGATCCTCGGGCGCCAGCGCGAAGAACAGGAGCGAGAGCCGCCCCTCGCCGCTCGAGGGCGCCTGCGGCGAGCAGTTCGTGAACGGGGTGCTCGCCATCGCCACGCACGCGCCGAGCGCGGTGGGGTAGCGGGCGAGGGGATCGGCGCGGACGCCGCGCGTCCGCACCCACGCCGACAGGCGGTAGAGCTTGCCGACCTCGAGCCGCACGGGCGCGGAGGCGACCGTGACCTCCGCGCCCGACGCCGGCGCGTTGATCGCGAGCGCGCGGGCGCCCGTGGCGCGCGCGGCGTCGGTGACCGCCACCCGCGCCCCCTCGGTCGCGCGGACGGTCCAGGCCGGGGGCGGCGCGCCGGGCGCGCCCGCCTCGAAGCCGGGGTCCTGGAGGGAGAGGAGCGCGGGCGCCGCGGCCAGGGCCGAGGCGAGCAGGGCAGTGACGGGCATGCCGCGATTCTCGCGGATGCCCGCCCAGCTCGCCAGCGCGCGGCGCGCCCGTGCGGGACGCTACTTCGCGTTCTTCAGCTGCTCGAGCTGGGTGCGGGCCTGGATCGCCTGGCCGCTGCTCGGGTCGGTGGCGACGACCTTCTCCCACGCCTCCACCGCCTTCTTCGGCTGCTTGAGGTCGTACGCGTAGACGATGCCCAGGTTGAAGAGGCTCTGCAGGTGGCGCGGGTTCGCCTCGTTCGCCTTCTTGAAGTTCTCGACCGCCTTGTCGAACTGGCCGAGGGCCCGGTACATGACGCCCTGGTCCGTCAGGATGTCCGCGTTCCCCGGCTGCACCTCGAGCGCGTGGCCGTAGGCCTCGACCGCCTTCTGCGGCTGGTTCGTGTCGAAGTAGTCGTTCCCGAGCTGGGTCCAGGCCTGGACGTTCCTGGGATCCTGCGCGACGGCCTGCTGGAGCATGGCGATCCGCTGCTGGACGTTCACGCCTCCCGGGGCGCCAGGCACGCCTCCCATTGCGCCGGGCATCCCGCCCGCGGGCGCGCCGGCGGGCGCGGCGACGACCGGTGCGTGCGGGGTGCCGCCCCCCATGCTCGAGCCGACCGAGTAGCCGATGATGAGGCCGGCGAGCACGCCGACGAGCAGCGCGATGACGGTGTTCTTGTTCAACGGACTTCCTCCTCTTTGCGGACCGGCGGGTCCGGACGTGCGATTCTCGCACAGGAGCGACCCGGCAGGTACTCACGTCGTTCGCTCCCGCCCGGCGGGAAGGCGAGGCGGCGGGCGAGGCCAGGGTACACGGTGAGGTGAACATGCGGAGCACGTCCCTCGAGATCTTCGTCGCCGCCCTCTGCGCGGTCCTCCCCGCCGTCGCGGCGGCCGCGCCGCCCGCGGGCGACTACCGCGTCGCGGCCACGGTGCGCGTGCACGCCGGCGGCGTGCTGGATCGCGAGGTGCGCGAGGACGCGCGGGCGGTCGTCGCCCCGGCCTCGGCGGGGCGGGTCCGGGTGCGGCTCTCCGCGCGCGGGAAGACCTGCGAGCTCTCCGCCCGCGCGGGCGCGCAGGGCGAGCTCACCTTCACCCCGGGCCAGCGCTGCGCGCTCGACCTCGACGAGGAGGACGTGCGCGGGCGCGTGGACGCGACGCTCGGCTCGGGCACCGGGCGGGCGCAGGGAGACGCGCTCACGCTCGCGCTCGCCTGGAACCTCGCCGGCGCGGTGAGCCTGCGCGTGGGCGGGCAGCGGATGGAGGTGATGGGCAGCGAGATCGCCGTGCCGGACGCGTGGGCGCCGGAGGTTCCGCTGCGCGGCACGGCCGACGCGCGCGGGGAGGGGAGGCGCTCGGGGGCGAGGTAGCGCGTCTTCCGGGAGGCCGACCGCGTTCACCCAGGGTGGCAGCCATCGCCAGCGGTGGTTCGCTCGCTCACCGCCGCCGGAGCGGCAGCCGGATCTCGAACACCGTCCCGCGCTCCGGGTCGGAGCGGAACGACACCGCGCCACCGAGGACCTGCTCGCCGAGGAGCTTCATGCCGTAGGTCCCGAGGCCGCGGCCGCGCGCGGCCTTGGTGCTGAACGAGCGCTGGAAGATCCGCCCCCGCACCTCGGGCGGGATGACGCCCGCGTTGTGGACCTCTAGCGTCGCCTCGCCGCCCGCGGCGCTGCACGAGACCCCGACCTCGCCGCCGGGCGGGCTCGCCTCGAGCCCGTTCACGACCATGTTCACGAGCACGCGGAGGAGGAGCGCGGCGTCGGTCTCCACGACGAGGTCGCCGGGCGTGGCCCCGATCGCGAGCCGCCGCTCGCGCGCCGCGGCGTGGAACGAGAACACCGCGTCGAGCTCGGCGAGCAGGTCCGCGGCGCGCACCGGCCTGGGCTCGAGGGTGAGCAGGCCGCGCTCGGCGAGCAGGAGGGCGCGGTGGTCGCGGATCTCGCGCTCGAGCTGGGCGGTGAGCTGGTCCATCCGCTCGAAGGCGGCCGCCGGCTGGACGGTGCCGCGCCGCAGCCGCGCGGCCCAGCCGCGGAGCCCGGCGACGGTGTTGAGGACGTCGTGCAGGAAGAGCTGCTCGAGGGCGTCGCGCCGCTTCTCCGCGGAGACGTCGCGCAGGGACACCGCCGTGAAGGCGTGGCCGTCCACCGGGAGCGGCGTCGCGCGGACGTTGAACTCGAGGGCGGCGCGGCCGGGGAGCTCGCTGCGCAGCAGGCACTCCGCCTCGAGCGAGCGCGCCTCGCGCTGGGAGCACAGGATGGCGGCGAGCGCCCCGCACTGCCGGCACGCGGGCGACGCGCCGCAGTACCCGGAGGCGTGCGCGTTCACGCACCCGAGCGCCTCGCCCATCCGCAGGCCCGAGAGCTCTCCGGTCCCGCCCGCGAGGTGCGCGCGGGGGTTCGCCGCGACGATCTGGCGCTGGGCGTTGAGCACCAAGATCGCCCCGTCGGCGGCCTCGAGCACGGCCGTCACCACGGGGCTCCGGCGCGCGGCCTCGATCTCGCGGCGGACCTGCTCCGGCGCCGCGCGGCGCGCGTCGGGGAGGGGGGTGGGCACGGCGCCAGGCGGGGGCGCGGCGGTGTCGGGTCCGCACATGAGAACGAACAGGATATCCGGGCCCGGCCCCGGCCGTCTGCCTCCGGAGGTCCCCGAGGTTCGGGACACCGCGCTTGACCGGCGCGGTGGCGCCCCGACAAGCTGCCGGGATGAAGATCCAAACACCAGCCCCCGCCGATCTGTTCCAGGTAGAGGACCGGCTGTCGGACGAGGAGCGGCTCGTTCGCCGCGCGGTGAGCCGGTTCGTGGACGAGCGGTTCCTGCCGGTCGTGCAGCGCCACTTCCGCGCCGGGACCTTCCCCCTCGAGCTCGTCCCCGAGATGGGCGCGCTCGGGATCTTCGGGATGACGCTCCAGGGCTACGGCTGCGCGGGCGCCTCGGCGATCGCCTACGGCGCGGCGATGCAGGAGCTCGAGCGCGGCGACTCGGCGCTCCGCAGCTTCGCCTCGGTGCAGGGGGCGCTCTGCATGTATCCCATCCACGCGTACGGCTCCGAGGCGCAGCGCGCCCGGTTCCTCCCGGCCATGGCCCGGGGCGAGATCGTCGGCTGCTTCGGGCTGACCGAGCCGGACTTCGGCTCCGATCCGGGCGGGCTCCGGACGCGCGCCGTGCGCGACGGCGACGCCTACGTCCTCGACGGCGCGAAGGCGTGGATCACGAACGGGAGCCTCGCCGACGTCGCGCTCGTCTGGGCCAAGGTGGACGGCGACGACGCCCGCGCCATCCGCGGCTTCCTCGTGGAGACGGGCACGCCCGGGTTCACCGCCAGAAACGTCGAGGGCAAGCTCTCGCTCCGCGCGTCGATCACCTCGGAGCTGCACCTCGACGGCGTGCGCGTCCCCGCCGAGAGCGTGCTCCCGGGGACCGAGGGGCTCGGGCTCCGGGCCCCGCTCTCGTGCCTGTCGAAGGCGCGCTACGGGATCGCCTGGGGCGCGGTGGGCGCGGCGATCGCCTGCTTCGAGTCGGCGCGCGCCTATGCGCGCGAGCGGATCCAGTTCGGGCGGCCGATCGCGTCGTTCCAGCTCGTTCAGGAGAAGCTCGTGGACGTGTGGGAGGGGATCGTGAAGGGCCAGCTCCTCGCGCTCCGGCTCGGCGAGCTCGAGGGTCAGGGCGGCGCGACCGCGGCGCAGATCTCGATGGCGAAGCGCGCGAACGTGCGGATGGCGCGCGACGCGGCGCGGACCTGCCGGGAGATCCTGGGCGCCGCCGGCATCGTCGACGACCACCCGCCCATGCGGCACATGGCCAACCTGGAGTCGGTCTACACGTACGAGGGGACCCACGACGTTCACACGCTGGCGCTGGGGAGGGCGGCCACGGGGATCGACGCGTTCACCTAGCTCGCATACCGGGACCCCCCGCTCCCACCTGGGCCGTCGCCCCGCGCCCGCTGCCCGTTACCCAACGGTCGCGGTCCCCCTCGACCCGGAGCGCGCCGATGCCCCACCTCTCCTTCGACCTGAACTTCGCCCCCACCGCCGAGGAGAAGCGGCGCTTCGCGGAGGCCGTCGTCGGCCACTTCGCGAGGATCATGGACACCGGCACCGATCACATCGGCCTCACCCTCCGCTCCTACGGCCGGGACGACCTCGTGTTCGGGCGCGCGGAGCAGCCGGAGAGGGGCATCGCCTTCCTCGACGCGGACATCCGGCGCGGGCGGACCGCCGACCAGAAGCGGCGGCTCGCCCTCGCGATCATGGACGAGCTCGAGCGGATCTGGCGCGTGCCGAAGCGCAGCGTCTACGTCGTGTACACCGAGCACGACGGCGAGAACTTCCAGCTCGAGGACCGCGTCCTGCCGTCGTGGACGGAGGGCGAGGATCCCCTGGCGGGCTAGCGCCCGCTGACGTTCGAGGCGGTGGTCGCCGGCTCCGAGGAGTGAAGCCCCGGAGCCGGTCGCGCCCTCACCCGGCCCAGTCGAGCACGACCTTGCCGGACTGCCCGCTCCGCATCACGTCGAAGCCGCGCTGGAACTCGTCGATGGGGAAGCGGTGCGTGACGACGGGCGAGATGTCGAGCCCGCTCTGCAGCATCGCGACCATCTTGTACCAGGTCTCGAACATCTCCCGGCCGTAGATGCCCTTCAGCACGAGCCCCTTGAAGACGACCTGGCTCCAGTCGATGGCCTCCTCCCCGGGCATGATCCCGAGGAGCGCGAGCCGGGCGCCGTGGTTCATCACCTCGAGCATCTGCCGGAACGCGCGCCCGTTGCCGCTCATCTCGAGCCCGACGTCGAACCCCTCCTTCATCCCGAGGTCCTTCATCACGCCGCGCAGCTCCTCGCGCGCGACGTTCACCGCCCGCGTCGCGCCCATCTTCCGCGCGAGCTCGAGCCGGTAGTCGTTCACGTCGGTGACGACGACGTGGCGGGCGCCGACGTGGCGCGCGATCGCGACCGCCATCACGCCGATGGGGCCGGCGCCCGTGACGAGCACGTCCTCGCCCACGAGGTCGAACGAGAGCGCGGTGTGGGTGGCGTTGCCGTAGGGATCGAAGATCGCGGCCACCTCGTCCGGGATGTCGTCCGGGATCCGGTAGACGTTGCTCGCCGGGATCACCACGTACTCGGCGAACGAGCCGGGCCGGTTCACGCCGACGCCGACGGTGTGCCGGCAGAGGTGGCGCCGGCCGGCGCGGCAGTTCCGGCAGAACCCGCAGGTGACGTGCCCCTCGCCGGAGACGCGGTCGCCCGGCTTGAACGCCTCGATCTCGGCGCCCACCGCGTCCACCACGCCCACGTACTCGTGTCCGACGATCATCGGCACCGGGACCGTGCGCTGGCTCCACTCGTCCCAGTTGTAGATGTGGACGTCGGTCCCGCAGATCGCGCTCTTGCGGACGCGGATGCGCACGTCGTGGACGCCCACCTCCGGCACGGGCGCGTCCTGCACCATCCAGATGCCCTCGGCCCGCTTCGACTTCACCAGCGCCTTCATCGATGTCTACCCCTTGCCCTCAGCCGCGGATGACGCCGAGCGCGCGACCGACCTTCGCGAACGCGCGGACGGCGAAGTCGAGGTCGTCCCGCGAGTGCGCGGCGCTCATCTGCGTGCGGATGCGCGCCTGGCCCTTCGGGACGACCGGGAAGAAGAAGCCGATCGCGTAGACCCCCTCGTCGAGCAGGCGGCGCGCGAACTCCTGCGCCAGCGGCGCCTCGTGCAGCATCACCGGGATGATCGGGTGCTCGCCCGGGAGGAGCTCGAAGCCGAGCCTCGTCAGCTCGGCGCGGAAGTACGCGGCGTTCTCGCGGAGCCGGCGGCGGAGATCGTCGCTCCGCTCCACGAGGTCGAGCACCTCGAGGCTCACCGCCGCGATCACCGGCGCGAGCGTGTTCGAGAAGAGGTACGGCCGCGCCTTCTGGCGGAGCCACTCCACCACCTCGCGCGTGCCGGCCACGTACCCGCCCGACGCGCCGCCGAGCGCCTTGCCGAGCGTGCCGGTGACGAGGTCCACCCGGCCCATCACGCCGAAGTGCTCGGGCGTGCCGCGCCCCTTCTCGCCGATGAACCCCACCGCGTGGCTGTCGTCGACCATGACGAGCGCGCCGTGCCGCTCGGCGGCCTCGCAGATCGCCGGCAGCTTCGCGAGGTATCCGTCCATCGAGAACACGCCGTCGGTCACGACGAGCTTGAAGCGCGCGCCCCCGGCCTCGGCCTCGGCGAGCTTCGCCTCGAGATCCGCCATGTCGCCGTTCGCGTAGCGGTAGCGGCGGGCCTTGCACAGGCGGATGCCGTCGATGATGGAGGCGTGGTTGAGCGCGTCCGAGACGACCGCGTCCTCCTCGCCGAGCAGCGCCTCGAACACGCCGCCGTTCGCGTCGAAGCACGACGAGAACAGGATGGCGTCCTCGAAGCCGAGGAACCGGGCGATGCGCCCCTCGAGCTCCTTGTGCACGTCCTGCGTGCCGCAGATGAAGCGGACGGAGGAGAGGCCGAAGCCGTGGCGCGGCAGCGCCTCCTGGGCGGCCTTCACGAGCTCGGGCCGGCCGGCGAGGCCGAGGTAGTTGTTGGCGCAGAGGTTCACGACGCGCCGGCCGTCCGCCTCGACCCAGGCGCCCTGCGGCGTGGTGATGACCCGCTCGCGCTTGAGGAGGCCGTCGGCCTCGAGCTGGCGGAGCTGGGCGCGGAGGTGCTCGGTGAAGGCGACGTTCATGGGGACCCTCGAACGGTTCGGGCCCCCGGTTTAACCGATTTCCGGGTGGGACGCCTCTCCTCGCGCGCGACCCGCCTGGAGCGGCCGGGCGGCCGGGCGGGAGGAGCCCGCCGCGCCGTCGGGCGGGGCTCCTCAGGCGCCGCGCGCGGAGGCGGCGAGGACCGCGCCGAGATCCTCGAGCGAGACGGGCTTCGCGAGGTGGCGGTCGAACCCGGCCCGCGCCGCCTTCTCGACGTCGTCCGGCAGCGCGTAGCCGGAGAGGGCGACGAGGAGCGTCGTGGCGAGCTCCGGATCCCCGCGCAGCGCGCGGGCCACCTCGTAGCCGTCCACGAGCGGCAGGCCGATGTCGCACAGGACGAGATCCGGCCGGGTCGCGCGAGCCAGCGCGATGCCGGCCCGCCCATCCGGCGCGACCGCGACCTCGTGGGCCGCGCCCGAGAGCAGGTCGCGCAGCATCTCGGCCGCGTCGGCGTTGTCCTCGATGACGAGCACGCGCCGTGGCCGGCCGAGCGCGAGCGGGTCGCGCCGAGGCTCCGCCCTGGGGGCGTCCTCGGCCGCGAGCGGCAGCGCCAGGGTGAACTGCGCCCCGCGCCCCGCGCCGGCGCTCGTGACCTCGACCGATCCGCCGTGCAGCTCGACGAGTGATCGCACGAGGTAGAGCCCGAGCCCGAGCCCGCCGCGCGCGCGGTCGAGCCCGCCGTCCGCCTGCACGAACGGGACGAACAGGCGCGGCAGGAGCGCCGGGTCGATGCCCTCGCCGTCGTCGGAGATCGAGAGGAGCGCCCGGTCGGCCTCGCGCCGCAGCGCCACCGTCACGCTGCCGCCGCCGTGAGTGAACTTCTCCGCGTTCGCGAGCAGGTTCCCGATCGCCTGGGCGAGGCGGGTCGGATCGCCGTCCACGTGGAGCGGCGCGTGGCCGCCGTCGATCCGGAGCGCGACGCCGTGCGCGGCGAGCAGGTCCGCGTGATCGGCCGCGGTCTGGCGCGCGAGCGCCGCGAGGTCGACGCGCTCGCGCCGGAGCTGGATCTTCCCGTGCGCGACGCGCGTCACGTCGAGGAGATCGTCCACGAGCCTCGAGAGGTGATCGCTCTGCCGGCGGATGACCTCGCGCGCGCGGGTGGCCTCCGGGCCTCCCGGCACGGCGCGATCGAGGACGGCGAGCGCGGTGCGCACCGGCGCGAGCGGGTTGCGCAGCTCGTGGGAGAGCATCGCGATGAACTCGCTCTTGCGCCGGTCCTCCGCGCGGAGCGCCTCCTCGGCGGCGACGCGCTCCGTGGTGTCGACGCCGGCCTGGACGAGGTGCCAGTGGTCGAGCGGGAAGAGCGAGGTGAGGTAGTGGCGCCCGTCCCACGCGAAGCGGCGCTCGAACGAGCTGCCGCGGCCGCTCGTCATGACCTCCCGCGAGGCCTCGAGGACGTCCGCGATCACGTCCGCGCCGAAGAGTTCGCTCGCGCGCCGGCCGGTGACCTCCTGGAGCGGCGCGCCGAGGAGCCGGAGCGCCTCGCGGTTCGCGTCCGAGAGCACCCAGTCGAGGACGCGGCCCGCCCCGTCCCGCACCACCGTGTAGATGAGGACGTGCTCGCGCAGCTCGTCGAAGAGGCGACGGTAGCGGGCGCCGTCGCGGCCGGGTCCCGGCGCCGCCTCGGCGGTGACGTCGCGCAGCGCGAGGAGCCGGCCGGTACCGCCCTCGAGCGGGACCGCGGTGACGCGCCCCTCCCACCACGCCTCGCGGCCGTTCACGATGCGCGGGCGGCGCGGCAGCTCCCGCCGCTCGCCCGCGGCGAGCGGCTCGCACAGCGCCCGCGTGAGCGCGCGGTCCCAGGGGAGGAGCTCCGCCACCTCGCGCCCGATCGCCTCGTCGGCGAGGTGGCCGGTGACGCGGAGCCACTCCGGGTTGGTGCGGACCACCTTGCCCGCGGCGCTCACGAGGCACAGGCCGACCCCGGCCTGCTCGAAGAGCGCGTCCACGAGTCCGTCCGCTGCGGTGCCCCCATCGCTGCGCACGTCGGAACACCTCCGCTCCAGGTGTAGGGCGGATGATACCCGGGGGGTGGGTCCCCGTCACATTCCGTGCCGTCCCGCGAATCTGGGGCGTGCGCTGATCATGAGACGTGGCGGCTCCAGGCATCGCGCGTGGCATCGCGGCTCGCGGGTCGAGGCGGTCCTGCCGCGGTGATTGGTCACGTCGGCGGCGTGAGATCCCGCCACGGAGAGCGGCGCGCCGCGGGGCCTCGTGGGCGGGGGAGCTCGTGCCCGCGGGCCGCTCGCCCGTGTCCCCGTTTCCCGGCGTGCATCCGTCCGGATCGCTCCTTACGCTCCACCTGCATGAGCGAGGAGAACCTCGAGGCGGGCGGGCTCGACGTGCGGCACGAGGAGCAGGGCGGCCGCGGCGCGTTCTACGTCGAGCAGGGCGGGCGGCGCATGGCGGAGCTCTCGTACGCGCGCGAGGGCGGAGATCGCGCCGTGATCGAGCACACCGAGGTGAACGACGCGCTGCGGGGGCAGGGGGTGGCCCGGAAGCTCGTGGACGCGGCCGTGAGCTGGGCGCGCGCGAGCGGGACGCGCTTCGTGCCGATCTGCCCGTACGCGCGCGCCGTCTTCGATCGCGACGCCTCGCTGCGCGACGTGCTCGTCTGACTCTCGCGGACCTCCGCCCGCGAGAGGCTCGTCGAGCCGCGCGCCGAGTCACGTGAAGTCGGTCGCGCGAGACGAGCTCGAGGCCTCCTGGAGCGGAGCGCGTGCAGCTGGAGCCGCTCGCGTGGGTCCGGTGTGTCTGTGCGTGACGGGCCCGGCTCGATCGGGGCTTCGTCCCGTGCGCTCGCGCCGCACCACGCCTGGGAGTCCGGAGGCGGCCGCGCGGGGGCTAGATTTCCCCGGTGAACGGGCCGCATCACCTCATGCTGGTCCCGGGCTTCTTCGGGTTCGCGAGCCTCGGCGACTTCGCCTACTTCGGCCACGTCCGCGAGTACCTGTCCGAGATCGGGCCCGCCCTCGGGGTCCGCGGCGAGGTCCGGGTGGTGAGGACGATCCCCACCGCCTCCCTGCGGGTCCGGGCGGCCCGGCTCGTCGAGTCCATCGACGAGCTCCTCGACGAGAAGGGCGGCAGCGTCAGCGTGATCGGCCACTCGAGCGGCGGCCTCGACGCGCGCCTCGTCGTCACGCCCGACGTGTCGCTCCCGTCGCCCGTCGACGTCGAGCGCTGCGCGCGCGCGATCCGCACCGTCGTGACCGTGTCGGCCCCGCACCACGGCACGCCGGTCGCGCACCTCTTCAACAGCCTCCTCGGCCAGCAGCTGCTGCGGCTCCTCTCCGTCCTGACCATCTACGTGATCCGGGCGGGCCGGCTCCCCATCGGCCTCGGGCTGCGCGTCGCCCGGATCCTCCGGCGTCGCGACGCGGCGCCGGGCAGCCTCGTCGACCAGCTCCTGAAGGATCTCCTCGCGGACTTCTCGCGCGATCGCCGCGAGGAGATCGAGTCGTTCTTCGCGAGCCTCGGCAAGGATCAGGACCTGGTGGGCCAGATCACCCCCGGCGCGATGGACGTGTTCAACGCGGCGACGCACGACCGCCCGGGGGTGCGCTACGGCTGCGTGGTGACCCGGGCGCGGCCGCCGGGGATCCGCTCCGCCCTCGGCGCGGGCCTCGATCCGTACGCCCAGACGACGCACGCGGTGTACGTGGCGCTCTACCGCGTCGCCTCCCGCACGCCCGCCGCCCACCAGCCGCGGCTCACCCGCGCCCAGGCCGCCGTCCTGCGCCGCGCGTACGGGTGGCGCACCGACGCGCGCGCGAACGACGGGATGGTCCCGACCCTGAGCCAGGTCCGAGGCGACGTCATCCACGCGGCCTGGGCCGATCACCTCGACGTCATCGGCCACTTCCACCACCCGACGCGCGTGCCGCCGCACTTCGACTGGCTCACGAGCGGCAGCGGGTTCGACCGGCCGCAGTTCGAGCACGTCTGGCGAGAGGTCGCGGCCTACGTGGCCGCCGGGCAGTGAGCGCAGCCCCCGCTTCGTCGTTCAGCGCGCGACCGGCACCGGCGCCTGGGCGGCGCGCGGCGGGAGGCGCGCGCGGAGGTAGAGCCACAGCGGCGCCGCGAGGAGCGCCGCGCCGTAGCCGAGCTTCCCCGCGTCGGACGCGAGGCTGAGGTCTCCCGCCGCGTGCAGCGCCGCGGACAGGGCGAGCCCGCCCGCGAGGGAGCCCCAGGCGCGGCGCGCGTCGCGCGCGAACGCAGCGACGCCGAGGGCGAGGGGGAGCGCGAGCAGCGCGTGCGCGGCCGGGCCGAGCGCCACCCTCGCGAGCGCGACCGGCGAGTCCCAGCCCTGGAGCGTGGTGAGCGCCTCGAGCGCCGCGAACCCGGCCGAGACGCCGACCGCGGCGCCCATCACGCTCCGCGTTCGCCAGCCGCGCTCCACGACGAGCAGCAGCCCCGCGAGCTTCGCGCCCTCCTCCACGAGGCCGATGACCCCCGCGAGGGGCGCGGCGGAGGCGAGCCCGGCGTGGGAGAGCCGCTCCCACTCGAGCCGCACGCCCGCCCCGTCCAGGAGGTCGTAGGCGATCACGGCGAAGCCGAACGCCGCGGCGCCGCCGAACAGGGAGTGAAGTGCCAGACCCCGGATCTCCCCCGCCCGGCGCGCCGCCAGCGAGGCCCAGGCGAGTCCCGACGAGAGGCACGCGACGGCGAGGAGGAGCTCCCACGGCATGGAGCCAAGGTGGGAGCGGGGCGGACGTCCGTGCGAGCCCCCGTGCGGACGCCGGCCCGGAGGGGCACGCGGCCGGCGGTCGCATCGCGCGTAAACGACAGTCCGTGATTCGCGATCCCCCTTCGGTGCCGCGACTCACGCGTTTCGGCCATGTTCCGGAGATCGCGCCGGCGCACGGACCGGGACGTCGCGTGAGTCGCCGCGCAGTTCACGTAGAGTCACAACTATCGCCAGCGATAGTCCACCGGAACTTCGCAGCGTCGCTCGCGCTCAGGGCGGCGTCCCAGTTGCGGTGGGTGAAACATTCCCATTGACGCCTTCTCGCCTCGATCGCGCTCGGCATATGAGTAGGCGCGGGAGGGTCGCTCTCGCGCACGTACCTCGCGCGGGAAGCGCGCGCCGATCGGTTTGAGGCTCCGACGAGGGCGCAGCGGAGAACGCCGCGCAGGCGCGAGCCTGGAGCGTCTCCGGAGCTCCGGAAATCGCGTGTTACGAAGGGTGTACTGGAGGTCACCCCATGTCCGCGCTCGCCCCCGCTGCTCTCGAATCGAACGCCCTCGCCCTGCGCCTGCGCGAGCTCGCCGGAGAGGAACGGAACGTCCAGGTCGACTTTCTCCTGCACCTCGACGAGTTTGATCGGCGCCGCGCCTTCGTCGAGGTCGGCCATGCGTCCCTCTGGGCCTATTGCCTGGAGGCGCTCCACCTGCGGGAAGGCGCCGCCGGCCGGCGCATCCAGGCCATGCGGGTCTTGCGCCGCTTCCCGAGCCTCGAGGCTCCGCTGCGCGATGGGCGCTTGTGCCTATCCACGGTGGCGCTTCTCGGCCAGGTGCTCACCGAGGAGAACGTGGACGACCTCCTCGCTCGCGCCGCCTTCCGGACGCGCGCCGAGGTCGAGCAGCTCGTCGTCTCCATCCAGGCGCGAACCGCTCCGCGCGCTGGCCTCCGCAAGCTGGCCGAGCGCGCGCCCGCCGCGGGAAGCGCAGCGCTGCAGCTCCCGGCTTCCGATGCAGGGCAGGCCGAGACGGCGACCGAGCCCGGCACCGCGAAGCCGACCCTCGAACCGGGACCCGCGGCCGGCGCGCTGCCGGCGCCACCGCCCCCCGTCGCACAGCCGAAGCGCAAGGCCGAGACGCTCGCCGTCTCGGAGAGCCACTGGTCGCTCCGGGTCACCCTCGACCGCGCCTGCAAGGAGGACCTCGAGACGCTCCGGTCGCTTCTGTCGCACAAGGTCCCGGACGGCGACCTCGCGGCGGTGCTCCACGAGGCGATCCGCTGCGCGATCGAAAAGCACGGCAAGCGCAAAGGCGCTGTCGCGCCGGAGCGGAAGACGAAGGAAGCGAAGCAGGCCGGGACGACGAATGCCGCCGCGACGAAGAAGACCGCGGCGAAGCCGCCGGCTGCGAGGACCACGATCCCGGCGATAGTGCGCCGCGCGGTGTGGACGCGCGATGGCGGGCGCTGCGCGTGGGTCGGCCCGGACGGCTGTCGCTGCAACAGCCGCTGGAGGCTCGAGCTCGACCACATCCAACCCGCCGCCCTCGGGGGACTGTCGACGATCGACAACCTCCGGCTCGCCTGCCGAGCTCACAACCTGCTTCACGCTGAGAAAACCTTTGGGCGCGAACACATGGACCGCTTTCGCCGCGATGCGGGCGACGGGCCGACATCGCTCTCGCGCACCGACGTGGCGCCTCTGCGTCCCGTCATGCAGCTGGGGATGTGGGCGTCGTGACGCTACGGCGGCCCGGAGTTAGCCGAACATCAAACCGGAGGTCCGGTTCGCATGCCCGCGCGGCGAGAGCGACGCTCGCCGCTCGCGTGCTCCCGGCCTCCGAACCCCTACGCCCCACTTCCGCCGGTGATGCTCACCCGTTCGCTCGCCTGTTCGCGAAGCTTGATCGGCCGTTTACGGCGAGAACGTCGAGGTCAGCGTCGTCGCGTCGCTCCCCACGTTGGAGGAGCGGTTGGGCGCGGTGTCGAACTGCTCGGCGGTGCGCGCGAAGGCGGTGATCTCGACGTAGTACGTCCGGTTCGCGACGAGGAGGCCGGCCGGGAGCGTGATCGAGCGACCGGCGACGGCCCACGTCGCGACGACGCGCGTGGCGCTCGCAGTACCGCTCGCGTAGAGCTCACGGAGCGTGACGCCGTAGCTCGAGGGCGTGCCCACCAGCGGGGCGGACCACCCGATCGTCGGCGTCGCGCCGACGGCGCCGAGGGTGCCGAGCGCGTCGAGCCCGTTCACGAGCGGCGCCTGGACGGGGCCGACCGCGGGGACGATGGGCGAGGGAGGCGCGGGCAGCATGGGCTCGCGCCGGGACACCGTCGCGAGCGCGTCGAGCGAGGTGGCCGCGCCGGGGGCGGTGTAGCTCACGCGCGCCGTGAACGAGGCCACCCGCGACTCCGACCAGAGCGCCGGGTCCAGGTACCGGCCGTAGACGATGGGCGGCGTGAGCGCCGTGAGATCCACGTCGGCGGTGGCGGCGGGCTGGACGAGGCGGAACAGCTCGAGCACGCCGCCGGCGGCGACCGGGGCGGGGCTCGCGAGGGCGTAGGGGTGCGTGCGGACCAGGAGCGCGTGCGGGTTCGCGGCAGGCTGGGCGCCCGGGCCCATGGACGCGAGCAGCGCCTCGAACTGGCTCGTGCGCCAGTCGATCGTGAGCGTCCCCGTCTGCGTGGTCGTGCCGAGCGGCGCGGTGAGGCTCGCGGCGACGCCGTTCGTCAGGTCGGCGCCGAAGGTCGTCGCGCCGTAGCGGGTCATGGCCTGGTAGGCGAACGCGCGGATCCCGCTCGTCACCGTGGACGTCGCGAGCTGGTGCACCCACACGGCGTCCGTCGCGCCGACGAGGTTCAGGGCTCGCCCGATCGAGCTCGAAGACCAGTCCTCCACGACGCTCCCGCCGACCTCGCCGGCGACGAGCTCCGTGCCGGAGATCGGCGCGTCCCAGACGTCGACGTCGGGCGCGGCGAGCTGCACCTCGTCGCTGTCGATCCAGCCGGAGAGACCGGACACGGTGAGGGTCACGGGGGTCGGGGCGCTCGCGGCGGTGGCCTCGCGGCCGAGCACGTCGTAGCCGAGGTCGAAGGAGGTGGCCGACGTCTCGTAGAAGTGCGTGACGCCGGCGCCGTCCGTGAACGCGAGGGTGTAGGCGCCGGGGGGCACGCCCGAGATGGAGAACGAGCCCGACGGCGAGAACGAGCCGGGGTAGCGGGTGCCGTCCGGCCCGATGGCCTCGACCTGCGCGGTGAGCGAGACCACGTCGGGCGCGACCGTCGTGGTCTGGCACGGGGAGGCGACCGAGCAGCCGGCGCCGGTGGTCCAGCGCGTCACGAGCCGCGTGCCGGTGACGACGCGGAGGCACGCTCCCGCCTTGCAGACGAGATCCGTCCCGCAGGCGGCGCCCTCGTTCGTCGCGACCGTGCCGTTCTCGCAGGTCTGGCTGCCCGTCGCGCACGAGGTGACGCCGGCGACGCAGACGTTCGAGTTGGTGGTGCACGCGGCGCCCGCGACGCACGCCACGCAGCTCCCTGCGCTGCACACCTTGTCGGTGCCGCAGGAGGTGCCGTTCGCCTTCACGGTGCTCGTGTCGGCGCAGGTCAGGGCCCCCGTCGCGCAGGACTCGGTGCCGTCGACGCAGGGGTTCGGGTTCGTGGAGCACGCGCCGCCAGCGGCGCAGGCCACGCAGGCGCCCGCGTTGCAGACCTGGTTCGTGCCGCAGCTCGTGCCGTTCGCGAGGTTCGTCGTGCTGTTCTCGCAGGTCTGGCTGCCGGTCGAGCACGACGTCGTGCCCGCGACGCACGAGTTCGTGTTGGTCGAGCAGGCCGCCCCGGCGGTGCACGCGGTGCAGGTGCCGCCGCTGCAGACCTGGTTCGTGCCGCAGGTCGTGCCGTTCGCGAGCTGCGTGGGGGTCGCGACGCAGGTCTGGGTGCCGGTCGAGCAGGAGGTCTGCGACACGACGCAGGCGCCCGCGGGCGTGCAGTCGGTGCCGGCGACGCACGAGCTGCACACGCCGCCGTTGCAGACGAGGTTCGTGCCGCAGGTCGTCCCGTTCGACTTCGGCGTCGCGGTGTCCACGCAGCTCTGGGTGCCGGTCGAGCAGGAGGTCGTGCCGTCGACGCACGGGTTCGGGTTCGTGCCGCAGGGCAGGTTCGCCGTGCAGGTCGAGCAGACGCCGCCGTTGCACACCTCGTTCACGCCGCAGGTCGTCCCGTTCGCGAGGACGGTCGCGCTGTCGACGCAGGCCTCGGTGCCGGTGGTGCAGGAGGTCGTGCCGGCCCGGCACCTGTTGGGGTTCGTCGCGCAGGTTTGGTTCGCCGTGCACGCGGTGCAGGCGCCGCCGTTGCAGACGAGGTTCGTGCCGCAGAGCGTGCCGTTCGGCTCGGCGGTGGCCGTGTTCACGCAGGTGGACGTCCCCGTGGAGCACGAGGTCGTGCCGGTGAGGCACGGGTCCGGGTTCGTCGTGCAGGCGACGCCCGCGGTGCAGGGCGAGCAGACGCCCGCGCTGCAGAAGAGGTTCGTGCCGCAGCTCGTCCCGTTCGCGAGGACCGTCGTCGAGTCCACGCAGGTGGACGTCCCGGTGGAGCAGGAGGTCGTGCCGGCGAGGCAGGCGTTCGGGTTCCCGGAGCAGGAGAGCCCCGCGGTGCACGCGGAGCACACGCCGCCGCTGCAGACCTGGTTCGCGCCGCAGACGAGGCCGTTCGCCTTCGGCTTCGTCGGATCGTCCAGGCAGGCCTGCGTGCCGGTCGAGCAGGAGGTCGTCCCACCGAGGCACGGGCTCGGGTTCGTCGTGCAGTCGAGGCCCGCGGTGCAGGTGCCGCACACGCCGCCCGAGCAGACCATGTTCGTCCCGCAGCTCGTGCCGTCCGTCTTCGGCGTCGAGTCGACGCAGGTCGAGGTCCCCGTCGAGCAGGAGGTGACGCCCGTGAGGCACGCGGCGCCGGGGTTCGAGGTGCAGGCGGTGCCGGCGGTGCAGGCGGTGCAGGCGCCGGCGTTGCAGACCTGGTTCGTCCCGCAGGTCGTGCCGTTCGCGATCGGCGTGGTGGTGTTCTCACAGGTCTGCTGGCCCGTCGCACACGAGGTGACGCCGGTGACGCAGGGGTTCGAGTTCGTCGAGCAGGCGCTGCCGGCCGTGCAGGCGTTGCACGTTCCGTTCAGGCAGACCTCGGGCACGCTCGTGTTCACGTCGCAGGTGGTGCCGTTCGGGGCGGGCTGGGCCGGAGCGGTGTCGTCGCACGTCTGCACGCCCGTCGCGCAGGAGGTCACGCCGAGGATGCACGGCGTCGGGTTCGTGCTGCAGGAGAGGCCCGCCGTGCAGGAGGCGCACACGCCGCCGTTGCACACCTGGTTCGTGCCGCAGCTCGTCCCGTTGGGCTTGGCCGTCGAGTCGAGGCAGGTCTCGCTCCCCGTCGAGCAGGAGGTGATGCCCGTGAGGCACGCGGAGCTCGGGTTGTAGTTGCAGGCGGCGTTGGCCGTGCAGGCGCTGCACGCCCCGCCGTTGCAGACCAGGTTCGAGCCGCACGTGGTGCCGTTCGTCTTCGCGGCGCCGTCGATGCAGGTCTGGGTGCCGGTGGCGCACGAGGTGACGCCGTCGTGGCAGGCCGGGTCCGGGTTGGTGGTGCAGGCGAGGCTTGCCGTGCAGGCCGAGCACACGCCGGCGCTGCACACGAGGTTCGTGCCGCAGGAGGTGCCGTTCGCCTTCGCCGCTCCGTCGACGCACGCCGAGGCGCCGGTGGCGCAGGAGGTGACGCCGTCGTGGCAGGCGGGATCCGGGTTCCCGACGCAGGCGGTGCCGGCGGTGCAGGCGGAGCACGCCCCGCCGTTGCAGACCAGGTTCGTGCCGCAGGTCGTGCCGTTCGCCTTGGCCGCGCCGTCGACGCAGGCCTGCGTGCCCGTGCTGCACGAGAAGACGCCGTCGTGGCAGGCCACGTCCGGGTTCGTCGAGCACGCGCCGCCGGCGGCGCAGGCGACGCAGGTGCCCCCGTTGCAGACGAGATCCGTGCCGCAGATCGTCCCGTTCGTCTTGGGCGTCGAGTCGACGCAGGTTTCGGTGCCGGTCGAGCAGGACGTCACGCCCGTGAGGCACGCCGCGCCCGGGTTCGCCGTGCAGGCGAGGCCCGCGGTGCAGGCGCTGCACGTCCCGTTGAAGCAGACCTCCGGGACGCTCGGGTTCACGTCGCAGGTCGTGCCGTTCGCGATGATCGTCGTCGTGTCGATGCAGGCGCGGGTTCCGGTCGAGCAGTCGGTCACGCCCGCGACGCACTTGTTCGGGTTATCCGAGCAGGCGGTGCCCGCGGTGCAGGCGGTGCACGTCCCCCCGTTGCAGACCTGGTTCGTGCCGCAGGCGGTGCCGTTCGCCAGGTTCGTGGCGGTGTTCTCGCAGGTCTGCGCGCCCGTCGAGCACGAGGTCGTGCCAGCGACGCAGGGGTTCGCGTTGGTCGAGCAGGCCAGGCTCGCCGTGCAGGCGATGCAGGTGCCGCTGCCGTTGCACACCTGGTTCGTGCCGCAGGTCGTGCCCGCGGCGATGCTCGTCGCCGTGTTCTCGCAGGTCTGCTGCCCGGTGGCGCAGGAGAACGCGCCGGTGACGCAGGGGTTCGGGTTCGTCGTGCAGGCGCCGCCCGCCGCGCAGGCGGTGCACGTGCCGCTGAAGCAGACCTGATCCGTGCCGCAGGTCGTGCCGTTCGCGATGGTCGTGGTGGTGTCGACGCAGACCTCCTGGCCCGTGGCGCAGGAGGTCGTGCCGGCGACGCACTTGTTGGGGTTCGTCGCGCAGGCCGTGCCGGCCGTGCAGGCGACGCACGCGGAGTTGTAGCAGACCTGGTTCGTCCCGCAGGTCGTCCCGTTGGCGATCGCGGTCGCCGTGTCGACGCAGACCTCCTGGCCGGTGGCGCAGGAGGTCGTGCCGGCGACGCACTTGTTGGGGTTCGTCGCGCAGGCCGTGCCGGCCGTGCAGGCCACGCACGTGGAGTTGAAGCAGACCTGGTTCGTCCCGCAGGTCGTCCCGTTGGCGATCGCGGTCGTCGTGTCGACGCAGACCTCCTGGCCGGTGGCGCAGGAGGTCGTGCCGGCGACGCACTTGTTCGGGTTCGTCGCGCAGACCACGCCCGCGGTGCAGGCGACGCAGGAGCCCTGGTAGCAGACCTCCGGGGCGGACGGATTCACGTCGCACGTCGTGCCGTTCGCGACGAGCGCCAGGGTGTCCGTGCAGACCTCGAAACCCGTGTCACAGGTGATCCGGCCCACGTGGCACGGGTTGGTCGGCGTGCAGGCCGAGTCGAGCCGGCAGACGTTGCAGACGCCGTCGCCGCAGACCTCGTAAGGCGCGGTCGGATTGACGTCGCAGACCGTGCCGTTCGTGACGTTGCCGTTCTCGATGCACTGGGGGAGGCCCGCGTCGCAGCTGATCGCGGCGGTCTTGCAGGGGTTCGCGGTCTGGCAGGTCTCCCCGGCGTAGCAGCGCTGGAAGTGCCAGTCGGCGTCGATGGTGCCCTGGCTGCCGCAGTCGATGCGGTACCGCCCGCGCACCTCGTCGGTCTGGATGAGGGGCGTCTCGAGGTACGACCGCCCGCACTGGAGATAGTTGATCCCGAAGCTGTCGAAGACGACGTACGAGAAGCCCGGCACCTGGCTGCCGGTGCCCGTCGTGCACGCGGTGTCCCAGACGGCGCTCGCGCCCCAGCGGAAGCTCGCGGGGCTCGAGAGGATCTCCGTGATGTTCGGCCCGACGTCCTGCGTCGCGGTCGTCGGGCTGCAGGTGGCGCCCGGGATGGTGATGGGCGAGTCGGCGGTGATCCGGCCGGTCTGCAGGTAGTAGCTCGCGCTCGCGCTGCCGTCCTCGAAGTGGAGCTGCGAGATGCCGTGGGCGGTGACGCCGTCGCGGGTGGACGTGATGTTGTAGACGCCGGAGAGATCGCGCGTCGAGGGGGCGGGGACGACCGCCCAGTCGCTGAAGTGCGTGGTGGTGGCGACGAGGGTGTGCGCGACCGGGTCGCGGCGGACGCCGGGGACCTTGACCCAGTAGCCCGACGCGTCCTGCGTCGCGATGCCGAGGTCGAACACCGAGACGTCGGGATCGACCTTGAAGATGAGCGCCACGGGGGCGGAGAACTTCGTGCCCTCGGGGCCGAGCCGGTAGGCCGTCCCCGTGCCGTGCGGCGCGTGGTTCGTGATCTCGGTGATGGTGATGTCGAGCGGGGACCCGATCGCGCCCGCCGGGACCGCCACGACGAGGCCGCCGCCCCGCGCGGTCACGCTGCCCCCGACCGTGCCCACCGAGCCGCCGGTGCCCTCGCTCGTCGGCGTTCCGGGCGTGGTGGGGGAGGGAGGTGAGGCGACCTCGGTGGTGCCGCACGCCGCCGAGAAGAGCAGCGCGGCTGCGATCGCCCGGGCGTGGAAGCGGGTGCGGAGCATGCGGCCGGAAGCTATCACGCCACTCCTTCGCGGGGGCGGACGCCAGGGCGTCGGCCCCACCGTTTGCGCGGCAAAACGCCGCGCGCCGCGCGCTCCGGCTGAGGGCCTCCGGAACCCGCGAACGCCCGCACTCCCGCTCAACGATGGACGCGCCGAGGTTCTTCCGCTCGGGCCTAGGTCGGGGCGCCCGGTGGTGTCGATGACCTGACGCACCGTGTCGTCGGCAAGCCGTGGATGTGCGCTCGCCGTCACATCCGGAGCCGGCCGCGCCGCGGCACGGAATCCGTTCAGCACGCCCCGCCGATGCCTTGCCGCCCGCTCGACGCGCTTCCAACGAAGTCCTCTGCAGCAGCCCACCTACCCCGGCTCACGGCAGAAGGAGCGCAGGCATGAAGAAGAACGCGAAGGGCTCGGCGCCCGAGGCGAAGGTGCAGCGTACGCGGCGTGACTTCCTCCGGAGGGCGGCGCTCGGCGCGGCCGGAGCGGCGGTCGCGGCCGGCCCGACCATCCACGTCGCGCAGGCTCCGACCACGCTGCGGTTCCAGAGCACGTGGCCGACGAAGGACATCTTCCACGAGTACGCCCTCGACTTCGCGAAGAAGGTGAACGAGATGTCGGGAGGCCGCCTCAAGATCGAGGTGCTGCCCGCGGGCGCCGTGGTGAAGGCGTTCGACCTGCTCGACGCCGTCGGGAAGGGCACGCTCGACGGCGGCCACGGCGTCGTCGCCTACTGGTACGGGAAGAACACCGCCCTCGCGCTGTGGGGCTCGGGCCCGGCGTTCGGGATGGATCCGAACATGCTGCTCGCCTGGCACTACTACGGCGGCGGCAAGGACCTCATGGAGGAGGTCTACAAGTCCCTGAACCTCGACGTCGTCTCCATGCTGTACGGGCCGATGCCCACGCAGCCGCTCGGCTGGTTCAAGAAGCCGGTCGCCAAGGTCGACGACATGAAGGGGCTGAAGTTCCGGACGGTCGGCCTCTCCATCGACATCTTCACCGGGCTGGGCGCGGCGGTGAACGCGCTGCCCGGCGCCGAGATCGTGCCCGCGATGGACCGTGGCCTGCTCGACGCGGCCGAGTTCAACAACGCCTCGTCGGACCGGGCGCTCGGGTTCCCCGACGTCTCCAAGATCTGCATGCTCCAGAGCTTCCATCAGTGCTCGGAGCAGTTCGAGGTCCTGTTCAACGGCGCCAAGTACAAGGCGCTCCCGCAGGACCTCCGCAACATCGTCTCCTACGCCGTCCAGGCCGCCTCGGCGGACATGTCGTGGAAGGCGATCGACCGCTACTCCGCGGACTACCTGGAGATGCAGCAGAAGCAGGCCGTGAAGTTCTACAAGACGCCCGACGCGGTCCTGAAGCGGCAGCTCGAGATCTGGAACGAGGTGATGGACAAGCGCGCCGCCGAGAACCCGATGTTCAAGAAGGTGCTCGAGTCGCAGCGCAAGTTCGCGCAGCGCGCCGCCCGCTGGCAGGCCGACACCAACGTCGACTTCCGCATGGCCTACAACCACTTCTTCGGCAAGCAGGCCGCGAAGAAGGGCTAGGGCGCCCTCATGCAGCGGCTCCTCCTCACGGTCGACAAGCTCTCCACCCGGGTCGGCCAGCTCTTCGCCTGGCTCATCGTCGCGCTCACGGGGCTCATCACCTGGGAGGTGCTCTCGCGGAAGCTCCTCGACGCTCCGCACGCCTGGGCGTTCGACGCGCAGATCATGGGGTACGGCGTCCTCTTCATGATGGCGGGCGCGTACACCCTGGCGAAGCGGGGCCACGTGCGGGGCGACGTGCTCTACGGCTTCTTCCCCGTGCGCCTGCAGGCGACCATCGACCTCGTCCTCTACCTCGCGTTCTTCCTGCCGGGCGCGGTCGCGATGGTGTGGGCGGGCTGGGACTACGCGCGGGAGTCCTGGCTCATCCGCGAGCACTCGACCATCACGGTCGACGGCCCGCCCCTCTATCCGTTCAAGGCCTTCATCCCGGTCGCGGGGGCGCTCCTCCTGCTTCAGGGCCTCGTCGAGATCGCCCGCTGCGTCGTCGCGCTCCGGGACGGGGCGTGGCCGCAGCGCCAGGAGGACGTAGAGGAGGTGGACGTCGAGAAGCTGAAGGAGATGGTCCACGTGAAGGACGAGGACCTCGCCGCGCTCGACGAGGTGGTGGCCCGCAAGGAGCACGAGGAGGTGCGCCCGTGAGGAAGGAGCTCGTCTTCGGCCTCACGCTCATGGGGCTCCTCGTCCTCGCGACGGTCGTGGTGATGCCGCCGCCGTCGCAGTGGACGCAGGGCCACCTCGGGCTGCTCATGCTCTCGCTCGTGGTGGTCGCCATCATGCTGGGCTTCCCCACCGCCTTCACGCTCATGGGGATGGGCGTCCTCTTCGCGTGGCTCGCCTACCGCTGGACGAACCCCGACCTCGCGGTCCAGCAGACGCTCGACCTCATGGTCCAGCGCACCTACGCGACGATGACGAACGACGTCCTCATCGCGGTGCCGCTCTTCGTCTTCATGGGCTACATGGTCGAGCGGGCGAACCTCATCGAGAAGCTCTTCAAGAGCCTGCACCTCGCGATGTCGTTCATCCCCGGCTCGCTCGCCGTCGCGACGCTCGCCACCTGCGCGCTCTTCGCCACCGCCACCGGGATCGTCGGCGCGGTGGTCACGCTCATGGGCCTGCTCGCGTTCCCCGCGATGCTCCGCTCCGGCTACGACATCAAGCTCTCCGCGGGGGCGATCACGGCCGGCGGCTGCCTCGGCATCCTCATCCCGCCGTCGGTGATGCTCATCCTCTATGGAGCCACGGCGGGGGTGTCGGTGGTGCAGCTCTACGCCGGCGCATTCTTCCCCGGCCTCATGCTCGCGGGGCTCTACATCGCGTACGTCGTCGTGATGGCGAAGCTCAAGCCTTCCCTCGCGCCCATGCCGCCCGAGTCCGAGCGGAGCGTGCCGCTCACGGCGAGCGCGCGCGCGATCGCGGGGGGCGAGCACCGGCGCGCGCTGCCCGGCCTCGTCGCCGCGCTCGTGCGCCCCGCGCCCGGCGGCCCGCGGCGGCGCTGGGTCGCCGGCCAGCTCGCCGTCTCCGCGCTGCC
>NZ_JALCYX010000020.1:0-75542 GCF_022690695.1 Anaeromyxobacter sp. SG17 | reverse complement strand
CGAAGCCGGCCCAGGCCCCGGCCCCGAAGGCCGCCGCCCGCAAGGCCGCCGCCGCCGCGCCGCGGCCCGACCCCCGCGACCGGCTCCGGCGCGTCCTGTTCCTCGTGCCGTACGCGGTGCGCCACCCGGGCATCCCGGTGAAGGAGCTCGCGCGCCGCTGCGCCTGCACCGAGCGGGAGCTGCTCGCGGATCTCGACTTCCTCCTCGAGGTCGGCTCGCCGCCGTTCGCGCCCGACGACTTCCTCGACCTGTACGTCGAGGGGGACCGCGTCTACGTCGCGCTGCACCAGAGCTTCTCCCGCCCGCCGCGCTTCACCGAGAGCGAGGCGGCCGCGCTCGCCGCCGCGGCGCAGGGGCTCGGTGGCGAGGGCCGGGAGCGCGCCGTGAAGGCGCTCCGCGAGTCGGTGCCGCGCGACCGCCGCGCGAGCTTCGACGAGCTCGTCGGCCGCATCTACGCCGGCGCGCCGCCCGCGCGCGACTCGGTGCTCGGCCGGCTCCAGCGCGCCATCGCCGAGCGCCGCGCGGTGCGGCTCGCCTACCACTCCGCCTCGCGCGACGCGGAGACCGAGCGCGTCGTCCGCCCCTACACGCTCGCCCAGCGGTTCGGCCACTGGTACCTGTACGGCCACGACTCCGAGCGCGGGAAGGCGCTCGCGTTCCGCCTCGACCGGATCCGGGAGTGCGCCGTCACGGACGAGCGCTTCGATCCGCCGAGCGAGGCGGAGCTCGTGCTCGCGCGGCTCTTCTCGGAGGCGCAGGGAGAGCCCGCGCAGATAAAGCTCGGGCCCCTCGCCGCGGCCTGGGCGCTCGCCCGGCCCGGGGTGCGGCTCGTGAAGCGCACGGAGAAGGGCGGGGCGGTCGTCGAGCTCGCCGGGGCGAGCGACGAGTACGCCACCCGGTACGCGCTCTCCCTCGGCGGCGACGCCGAGGTGATCGCGCCGGCCTCGGCGCGCCGGCACTTCGTGGACGCGGTGCGGCGGACCCTCGCCCGCTACGGGTGAGGAGCGCTCGGGCGCGCACACCCTGGGTTCCCCAGGACCACCTCCCGCCACCCGATAAAACGGGACTTGGCGGCGGCACGCGAACCGCATCCCGGGCCGCCGCAATCTCGCGGAGGTGCCTTGGCCCGGGTCCTGATCGTCGACGACACCGACATCGTCCGGCGTGCGCTGGAGCTCGCCGTGCGGCGGATGGGACACGCCGCCGTGTCCACCTCCAACGCCGCCGAGGCGCTCGCCCTCGCCCGGCTGGAGCCGCCGGATCTGGCCCTCGTGGACTTCCGCATGCCGGGCATGGACGGCGCGGAGCTGTTCCTCGCGCTTCGCGAGGCGCTCGGCGAGCGCTGCCCGAAGATCCTCTTCGTGTCGGCGACCCCCCCGGACGAGGTCGCGCGCGAGGTCGAGCGGATCGGCCGGCCGGTCGGCTACGTGAAGAAGCCGTTCCACCTGGACGATCTGGTGAGGGTGGTCGGCGAGGCCTTGGCCTAGCGCGCCGGAGAAACCGTTTTCGGCCTGCGCCGGGCGCGCGCGTCGCTCCGCTACTTCTTCTCCACCCACTCGAAGAACAGCTGCGCCATCGCCGCGACGTCCTTGTCGCCTCGGCCGCTCTCCGCGGCGGCGGCGAGGAGGCGGCGCACGGTCTCGTTGAGCGGGACCTTCGCGCCGAGGTCGGCGGCGGCCTCCTGCGCGAGCCGCTGATCCTTCTCGGCGAGGGCGATGGAGAACCGCGGCGCGAAGTCCCTGCGCTCCACGAGCTCCCCCTTCATGAGGTAGAGGGGCGAGTGGAACGACGAGGCCTGGAGCACCTCCACGAGCTTGGGGACGGCGATGCCGCCCGCCTGCGCGAGCGCGAGCGCCTCGCCGAAGGCCGTGATCATGGCGCCGCCGATGGCGTTCACGCAGAGCTTGAGGAGCGCCGCCTGGGCGGCCTCGTCGACCTCGAACAGGCGGGCCGACACCGCGTGCAGCGCAGGCCGGGCGCGTTCGCGCGCGATCGCCGGGCCGCCGACCACGAGGACGAGCTGGGCCTGCTCGGCCGCCGTCCGCGATCCCAGCACCGGGCACGCGACGAACCGGGCGCCTCGCGCGCTCACCCGCTCGCCGACCGAGCGCGCCGCCTGGACGCCGGCGGTGCTCATGTCCACGAGCACGTCCCCCTCGCGCAGCGCCGCCAGGACGCCGTCCGGTCCCTCGAGCACCGCGTCGAGCGCGCGCTCGTCCGTGAGGCAGCAGACGACGAGGTCCCGGCCCGTCGCGCACTCGCGCGGCGACCCCGCGAGCTTGCCGCCCTTCGAGACGATGTGGCCGGCCTTCGAGGGAGTCCGGTTCCAGACCGTCAGGTCGTGGCCGGCCTTCCGGAGGTTGTTTGCGATGGGCTCTCCCATGGTCCCGAGCCCCAGGAAACCGATGCGGAGTCGCATGTTGGCCTTGTAACCCGACGCGGCGGACCCGGCCAACGTCACGGAAGCGGCGTGGGCGTCCGCCGCGGGTGCGGCGAACCCGCCTCTGGCGCGGCGCGGCATTCTCTGCGACGCTCCTCCCGCTCGCCGGCCCCGCGCCGGCAGTGTTCACCCGAGGTTAGGGAGCTCCAAGGGCATGGCGACGGCGGACGTCATCGTGGTGGGTGGGGGTGTGAGCGGGCTCGGGCTCGCGTGGAAGGCGGCCCAGGCGGGCCGCAAGGTGCTCGTGCTCGAGCGCGAGGCGCGTGTGGGCGGCTGCCTCCACTCGCACCGGCGGCCGGACGGCTACTGGTTCGAGATGGGCGCGCACACCGCCTACAACAGCTACGGCGCGCTGCTCGACATCGTGGTCGGCACGGGCATGACGGGCAAGGTGAAGGAGCGCGGGCCGGCGCGGGGGCGATTCGGGCTGCTCCGGAACGGCGAGTACCGCTGGCTCACGCCGCCCAAGATCCTGCTCCAGCTGAACTGGCTCGAGGCGGCCGTCCACTTCCCCCTGAACTTCCTGCGCAAGAAGGACGGGGAGACGATCGGGTCGTACTACTCGAAGCTCCTCGGGCCCGGAAACTACGCGCGGCTCTTCTCCCCGTTCTTCGCGGCCGTCCCCTCGCAGAAGGCCGATGGGTTCCCGGTGGAGGGGGCGGGGTCGCTGTTCAAGAAGCGGCCGCGCCGGCCGGAGTTCGTGCGGAGCTTCGGCCTCGAGGGCGGCCTGCAGTCGGTGTGCGACGCGGCGGCCGCCGCGCCGGGGATCACCGTCGAGAAGGGCGTCCGCGCGACCCGGGTCGCCCGCGCCGGCGGAGGCTTCGTCGTGACGGCCGCGGACGGCCGCACCTGGGAGGCGCCGATCGCGGCGGTGGCCGCTCCGGTCGACCAGGCGCCCAGCCTCCTCCGCGACGACTTCCCCGCCCTCGCGGGCGCGATCGAGCGCGTCCGGACGGTGGCCGTCGAGAGCGTGGGCGTCGCGCTGCCGCGCGAGCGGTGCTGGATGCCGGAGTGCGCGTTCCTCGTCCCCGTGGACGACGTGTTCCACTCCTGCGTGACGCGCGACCCGTTCCCGGATCCCCGCTTCCGCGGCTTCGCCTTCCACTTCAAGCCCGGCCTCTCGCGCGACGAGCGGCTCGAGCGGATCTCCGCGGTGCTGCGCGTCCCGGTGGCGGAGCTCCCGGACGTCGTGGAGCAGCGGATCGTCCTGCCGGCTCCCGCGCTCGGCCACCCCGAGATCGTGGCGGAGATCGACCGTGGCCTCGCCGGGCAGCGGCTCGCCGTGACCGGCAACTACTTCGCCGGCCTCGCCATCGAGGACTGCGTGCTCCGCTCCAACGCGGAGTGGGCGCGGGTGGGGAGCTCGCCTTAGGGCGGCGGTCCGGGCGGGCCCGCCGGCTCCGCGGCGGCGGGCGCCCGCGGCGCCGGCTCGAAGCGGAAGGCGCCGTCCGCGAAGTCCACCCGCACGCGCGCGCCCTCCGTCACCTCGCCGCGGAGCATCATCCGCGAGATGGGCGTCTCGAGCTCGCGCTGGATGGCGCGCCGGAGCGGGCGCGCGCCGAAGCGCGGCTCGAACCCGCGCTCGACGAGGCCGTCGATCGCGGCGGGCGTCACCTCGAGCGAGATGCCCTGGCCGTGGAGCTTGCGGCGCGTGACCTCGAGGAGCCGCTCGACGATGCCGCCCATCTGCTCGCGCGTGAGCGGGTGGAACACGACGATCTCGTCGATGCGGTTCAGGAACTCCGGCCGGAACGCGGTCTTCAGCGCCTCCATCGCCTGATCGCGCATGGCGCGCGCCGACTCGTCGTCGCTCCGCAAGAACCCGACGGTCGTGCGGTAGGCGAGCGCGTCGGCGCCGACGTTCGAGGTGAGCACCACGATGGTGTTCTTGAAGCTCACCGTGCGCCCCTTGGCGTCGGTGAGCCGCCCGTCGTCCATGAGCTGGAGGAGCACGTTGAAGACGTCCGGGTGCGCCTTCTCGATCTCGTCGAAGAGCAGGACCGAGTACGGGCGCCGCCGCACGGCCTCGGTGAGCTTGCCCGCCTCCTCGTACCCGACGTAGCCCGGGGGCGCGCCGACGAGCCGGGAGACGGTGTGCCGCTCCTGGAACTCCGACATGTCGAAGCGGATCATCGCCCCCTCGTCGTTGAAGAGGTACTCGGCGAGGGCGCGGGCGGTCTCGGTCTTCCCCACGCCCGTGGGGCCGAGGAAGAGGAACGTCCCGATGGGACGGTTGGGGTCCTTGAGGCCGGTGCGCGCCCGGCGGACCGCCTCGGACACGGCGCGGATCGCCTCCTCCTGGCCCACGACCCGCTTCTCGAGCGCGCGCTCCATCTCGAGCAGCCGCTGCATCTCCTCCATGCGCAGCTTCTCGGCGGGGATCCCGGTCCACTCCGCGACGACGCGCGCGACGTCCTCGGGGCCGACCGACGGCTCCTGCGTGGAGCGCTGCTCGCGCCAGCCCTTGCGCATCCGGTCGAGCTCCGCCTTGAGGCCCTCGAGCTCCTTCTTGAGCTCGGCCGCCTCGGCGTAGCGCTCGGCGGCGACGGCCTGCGCCTTGTCCTTCTCGCGCTGCGCGACGCGCCCCTCGAGCTGCGAGAGCCGGTCCGGGCCGCTCGCGGCGGAGAGCCGCACCATGGCCGCGGCCTCGTCCATGAGGTCGATGGCCTTGTCGGGGAGGAAGCGGTCCGTGACGTACCGGTCCGAGAGGTCCACCGCGGCGTCGAGCGCCGCGTCGGTGATCTTGACGCGGTGGTGGGCCTCGTAGGAGTCGCGGAGGCCGCGGAGGATCTCGAGCGTCTGCGCCGGCGTCGGCTCCGAGACGAGCACCGGCTGGAAGCGGCGCTCGAGCGCGGCGTCCTTCTCGATGTGCTTGCGGTACTCGTCGAGCGTGGTGGCGCCGAGCGCCTGCAGCTCGCCGCGGGCGAGCGCGGGCTTCAGGAGGTTCGACGCGTCCATCGCGCCCTCGGCGCCGCCCGCGCCGACCACGGTGTGGATCTCGTCGATGAAGAGGATGATCTTCCCCTTGAGCTTGCGGACCTCGTCCATGAGGCCGGTGAGCCGCTGCTCGAAGTCGCCCCGGAAGCGCGTGCCGGCGAGCATCCCGCCGAGATCGAGCGCGAGGACGCGCTTGTCGCGCAGCACCTCGGGCACGTCGCCCGCGGAGATGCGCTGGGCGAGCCCCTCGGCGATGGCGGTCTTGCCGACGCCGGGCTCGCCCACCAGCACGGGGTTGTTCTTCGTCTTGCGGGAGAGGATGCGGATGACCCGCTCCACCTCCGCCTCGCGCCCGATCACCGGGTCGAGCTCGCCGGCCCTCGCGAGCGCGGAGAGATCGCGGGAGAAGCGGGCGAGGTTCGGCGGCAGATCGGTGCGGCGCGGCGGAGCCGCCCCGCCCGACGCCTCGGGCGCGCCGCCCTGGAGCCGCGCCTCGAGCGCGCGCGGGTCCACGTCGCGGAGGAACTGCGCCGCGAAGCTCTCGCCGTCGACGACGATGGCCGCGAGGAGGTGCTCGGGGCCGATGAAGTCCTGGCCGCGCTGCGCCGCCTGCATCCGCGCGACCTGCAGGACGCGCTTCATGCCGGACGAGAGCCCGACCTGCTCCGCCTCGATCGGCGCGCCGCGCGGGATCGCCTGCTCGAGCCGCGCCTCGTACTCCTCCACCGCCACCCCGGAGGCGCCGAGCGCCTCGCGCAGCTCGGGGACCTCGTGCAGGAGCGCGAGCAGGAGGAAGTCCACGCCGACCCGCGGCTGGCCCCAGGCGAGCGCCTCCTGGGCCGAACGCCCGCGGCGAGGCAGGGAGAATCGGGGGAGCGGGGGGAGGACCGTGCGCCGCGCGGGCGCGAGCGCCCGACCTTAGACGCGAGTCGCGAACAGGCGAGCGTAGCGAGCCCGCCGGGGCGACGCCGCGGAAGCGGCGAAGCCGCTCGCGGCGGCGCACGGGACCCGGCGAGCAGGGATGGGGCCCCGACGACGGCGGCCAGCCGTCGGCGGGGCGGGGGCGCAGCCCCCGTTACGCAGTCGCGCCGCCGCCGTTCGAGACGGGTGCGCCGAGCAGCTCGCCGAGCCGGGCGGCGAGGCGCCGCGGCCGGAGCTCCCCGGCCGGCGCGACGAAGATGGTGTCGTCGCCGGCGATGGTGCCGAGCACCTCCGGCAGCTCGGCGAGGTCGATCGCGCGGGCGATCGCAGGGGCGCTGCCGGGGTGGGTGCGGATGACCACGAGCGAGGCGTTCGAGGTCACCTCGGAGACCAGGCCGCGCAGCGTCGCGAGGCCGTCCGAGCCGCCGGCGCCGTCGGGGAGCTCGTAGACGGTGCCCCCCTCCGGGCGCGACACGCGGCGGGCGCCGAGCTGCGCGAGATCGCGCGACAGCGTCGCCTGCGTCGCCTCGATCCCCGCCGCGCGCAGCGCGTCGAGCAGCTCGTCCTGGGTGCCGATCTGGCGCCCGCGGAGCAGGCGGACGACGGCGTCGCGGCGGCGGCGCTGGCTGTTCATGTGGAGGTCACGAGCGAGCCCACCCCGCGGTCGGTGAAGAGCTCGGCGATGACGGTGTGCGGCTGGCGCCCGTCCAGCACGTGGACGCGCTCCACGCCGCCCGCGAGCGCGGCGAGGATCGACTGGGCCTTCCACTTCATGCCCCCGGTCACGGCGCCGGCCTGCACCCGCCGCGCGAGATCGCGGGTGTCGAGCTGGCGCACGAGCGCGCCGTCCGGGCTGGACTCGAGGATGCCGGGGACGTCGGTGAGGTAGATGAGCTTCTTCGCCCCGAGCGCCACCGCGACCGCGGCGGCGACCTCGTCGGCGTTGATGGACAGGCTGCCGCCCTCGTCGGAGAGGCCGATGGGCGAGATCACCGGGACGTAGCCGCCGTCGAGGAGCATGCGGAGGAACTCCCGGTTCACCTCCACCACCTCGCCGACGTGCCCGAGGTCGCGGCCGGACTCGTGCGTCGCCTTCTTGGCGCGCAGGAGCCGCCCGTCCTTCCCCGACAGGCCGACCGCGCCGGCGTTCCGCGCGTTGAGGAGCGCCACGAGCTCCTGGTTCACCTTGCCGGTTAGGACCATCTCCACGACGGGAAGGCTCTGGGCGTCGGTCACGCGCATGCCGTCCACGAACTCGCTGCGCTCGCCGAGCTTCTCGAGGGTCTTCGTGATCTCGGGCGCGCCGCCGTGGACCACCACCGGCTTCAGGCCCACCTTCTTGAGGAGGGACACGTCCTCGGCGAACGCCTCCTTGAGGCTGTCCTTCACCATCGCCGCGCCGCCGTACTTGATGACGGCGATCTGGCCGGAGAAGGCGGAGATGTACTTGAGCGCCTCGGCGAGGAGCGCCCGCTTGAAGGCAGGGCTGTAGTTCGAGACGCGGTCGTCCTTGGCGATCCCGCCGTCCGGCTTCTGGACGATGAGGGAGGTGTAGTCCGCGTTGATCTTCACGTAGTCGTAGGAGAGATCGCAGCCCCAGGCGGTCGCGCGCGCCTCGCCGTCGGCGAGCTCGACGAGCACGTCGATCCGGCTCTCGCGCATGCGCGTGCGGAGGTTCTCCCGGTCGAACTCGATGGGCGCTCCGCCGCCGAACACCGCGATGCCCTGCAAGGACACGCGCGCCTTGAAAGGATCGATCGGGTAGCCCGCGGCGCCGGCGCGGGCGCCGACGGTCGAGAGGATGCGCCCCCAGTTCGGATCGGCGCCGAAGAGCGCCGCCTTCACGAGCGGCGACGACGCGATCGAGCGGGCGCAGTCGCGGGCCGCCTCGTCGCCGGGCGCCCCCGAGACCACCACCTCGACGAGCTTCGTCGCGCCCTCGCCGTCGGCGGCCATGGCGCGGCCCATCTCGCCGAGGAGGTCGCCGAGCGCGGTCTCGAGCACCGCGAGGTCGGGACCCGGCTCGGAGATGCGGGGGTTCCCGGCGAGCCCGTTCGCGAGCGCGATGACGCAGTCGTTCGTGGACATCTCGCCGTCCACGGTGACCATGTTGAGGGTCTTCTGGACCGCGCGGGAGAGCGCGTCCTGCAGGGCCCTGGGCGTCACGGCCGCGTCGGTCGTGACGAGGCACATCGTCGTGGCGAGCTGCGGCGCGAGCATGCCCGAGCCCTTGCAGATGGCCGACACGACCGCGGTCTTCCCGCCGAGCGTGACCTCGCGCGCCGCCATCTTCGGGCGCGTGTCGGTGGTCATGATCGCCTCGGCGGCGAGGTCCGGGTGATCGCCGAGCTGGTCCACGAGGGCGGGCAGGGCGGTCACGATCTTCATCGCCGGGAGCCGCGCGCCGATGACGCCGGTGGAGGCGGTGAGCACCGCGCGCTTCTGCACCCCGAGCGCGTCGGCGACGGCGCTCCGGATCACCGCCACGTCGTCGAGGCCCGCGGGCCCGGTGAGCGCGTTCGCGTTCCCGGAGTTCGCCACGATGGCGCGCATCCCCTCGGCGGGGACGCGCGGGCGCGCGTCCTGGATCGGCGCGGCGGCGGCCTTGTTGATGGTGAAGACGCCGGCCGCGGCGGCGGGGTGATCCGACACCACGAGGGCGAGATCGCGCCGCTGGGGCTTGAGCCCGCAGGCGACGCCGCCGAACCGGAAGCCCTTCGGGATCCTCACGGTCAGCCTCCGAGCAGGTCGAGCCCGGCCGTCTCGGGCCAGCCCATCGCCGCGTTCATCGCCTGCACGGCCTGGCCGGCGGCGCCCTTCACGAGGTTGTCGATGGCGGAGGTGGCGAGCGCGACCCCGGCCCGCGGGTCCACCGCGACGCCGACGTGGGCGCGGTTGGTGTGGAGCACGTCCTTCACCATGACCTTGTCCGCGGCGAGGACCTTCACGAACGGCTCCTCGGCGTACGCGGCGCGGAGCGCGCCCTCGAGGTCGGCCGGCCGCGCGCCGCCGGCGAGCCGGAGCGCGACGGAGGAGAGGATCCCGCGGCGGATGGGGACGAGCACCGGGGTGAACGCGATCGGGCCGCAGGCGCCGGCGTGGCGCAGCACCGTCTGCTCGATCTCGGGGACGTGCTGGTGGCGGCCGAGGCGGTAGGCGCGCAGGTCGTCCCCGACCTCGACGAAGCTGTAGTCCTCGCTCGCCTTGCGGCCGGCGCCGGACACGCCGGAGAGGCCGGTGACGACGATCCCGTCCGGCGACACGAGCCCCGACTTCACGAGGGGCGCCACGGCGAGCGCGATGGAGGTCGCGTAGCAGCCCGGGTTCGTGACGAGCCTGGCTCCCGCGAGCCCGGCGCGCGCGAGCTCGGGCAGGCCGTACCGCGCCTCGGCCAGGAGCTCGGGGGCGGGGTGCGGGAACCCGTACCAGGCCGGGTAGGCCGCGGGGTCCGCGAGCCGGAACGCGCCGGAGAGATCCACGACGCGGGCGCCGCGCGCGAGCAGCCGCGGCGTGAGCGCGGCGGACACCTCGGCGGGCGTGGCCAGGAACACGATCTCGCCGTCGGCGCGCTCGGCCTCGGCGAGCGGGCGGTAGCGCAGCGCCGCGAGCTCACCCGAGAGCGGGAGCCGCCCGCCGGCGGGCTCGTCCGCCCAGCGATCGGAGTAGAGCGCCGCGACGCGGACGTGCGCGTGGCGTGCGAGGAGCCGCGTCAGCTCGAGGCCGGTGTAGCCGGAGGCCCCGACCACCGAGACCGGATGGACATGCATGGGTCTGCATATCTATGCAGACGCGCCGGGAAGGTCAAGCGCGGGGGGCGGGCCGGAACGGAAACGGGCCGGCGGGAGCGTGTCCCGCCGGCCCGAGTGCCCAGGAGAGGATTCGAACCTCCACGGTTTTGAGGCCGCCAGACCCTGAATCTGGTGCGTCTACCAGTTCCGCCACCTGGGCTTTGGGGGCCTCCTCATATGCCGTGCGCCGACGGGGTGTCAACCGGGAATCCCCCGGCCGCCCATCCGTTCCGTCCCTGCCGCGCCGCTTCGTCGCTAGAATGCGCGGCCCGGAGGACCCGCATGCTCGCCTCGCTCTTCGCCCTCAACCTCGTGCTCGCGACGGGCTCCGCGCAGGGCGCCCCCCAGGCGCCCCCCGAGGACTGGCCCTACGAGACGCCGCCGGGCCAGGAAGCCCCGGCGCAGGCCGAGCCCGCGCGCCCGGCGGCCCCCGCGGCGCCTCGCGCCACCTCCACCCCGACCGGCACGGCGCGGCGTCCCGCCCGCACCCTCTCGCTCCTCTCCGCGGAGCCGCTCGGCGGCGGGTCGGCGACGCTCGCCTGGGCCGGCTGGTCCTCGCTCGGGATCGCCTGGGCGCAGGGGCTCACGCCGCAGGACGACCTCGGCGTGTTCGGGGATCTCGACTGGGCGAAGACCGAGCTGCGCCTCGGCGCCTTCTACCGCCGCCCGCTCGGCACCGCCGGCGGCTTCGACCTCGCCGGCCGCGTGGGCCTCGCCTGGTACGCGAACTTCGGCGGCGAGTGGATCCACGACGAGAACCACAAGGACCGCGGCCTCGAGCTCGCGCCCGCGCTCGTCCTCTCGACGCGCGCCGCCGGCGGGGTCGTCTCGCTCTCCGGTGAGGCGCCCATCACGGTGACCACCCGCTACGACGCCGGCGTGCTCTTCACCCCGCGCGCCGCGGCCTCCTACGAGACCCCGCTCTACGACGAGCTGACGGTCGGCGTCCGCGCCGCGGTCGGCTTCCGCGTCGGCGCCGGCGACGCGCCCCTGCGCGACGGCATGGCGGATCTTCAGTTCCTGGTGCTGGCGGGCTACCAGGTCCTGTAGCGCTCGCGGGCCCGCGGCGGGGCCCTTCGCGCCAGCGCCGCCGCGCGCTACCAGCGCGCGGCGCAGGCGAGCGCGCCCGCCGTCTTCGGGGCTGCCGGCGCGCGCTCGCAGGCCGCGTCCACGGCGCGCAGCTTGCCCACCATCTCCTGCGCCGGGATCGCGCCGATCACGCGGTCGGGCACCTCGCGGCCGCGCGGGTCGATGAAGACCACGGTCGGCATCCCGACCACCCCGTACTTCTCCGCGAGCGCCTGGAACGCCTCGGACCCGTCCGTCCCGTCGAGCTTCACCGCGACGAAGCGGCTCGCCTCCTCGCGCACGCGCGGGTCGGCCCACGCGGTCTTGTCGAGCTCCTTGCAGGCCGTGCACCACTCGGCCCAGAAGTCGATGATGACCGGGCGACCGGAGGTCTTCGCGAGCGCGATCGCCTCCTCCTCGGAGTGCAGCCACGCGAACGCCGCGGCCGAGCGCGCGCGCTCCCGCGCCCCGGCGGCGCCGGCGGCGTAGACGATCCCACCCACGAGCAGCGCGACCCCGAGCCCCTTCGCGAGCCGCTCGCCGGCGGGCCCGTGGAAGCTCGCGTTCAGCGCGCCGAGGGCGACGCCGGCGGCCGCGAGCGCGGCCGCGACGAAGGCCGCCTCGCGGGCGGCGGAGAAGATCGGCTTCACCTGCGGGAAGGCGTCCTTCAGGAAGATGCCGGCCGCGGCGAGGAGCGCGACGCCGAAGACCGACTTCACGGTCTCCATCCAGGCGCCGCTCTTCGGCAGCGAGATCGAGAACGCGCCGATGAGGAAGAAGAGCAGCCCCATGCCGAGCGCGTAGGTGAACATGATGCCGAGCCCGAACGCGACCGAGCCCTTCGCGGCGACGAAGGTGAGCGCCGCCGCGAGCACGGGCCCGGTGCACGGCGCGGCGATGACGCCGGAGACGAGCCCCATCGCGAACGCGCCGGCGCGGCCCGCGCCGCCGACGCCGGACAGCCGCGCCTGGAGCGACGAGGGGAGCTGCAGCTCGAACGCGCCGAACATCGAGGCGGCCATCGCGGCGAGCACGAGCGCGACGAGCCCGATCACCCACGGGTTCTGCATCACGCTCCCGAACGCCTTGCCGGTGAGCGCCGCGCCCACGCCGAGCGCGGAGTACATCGCGGCGATCCCGAGGACGTACAGCCCGGAGAGCGCCATCGCCTCGGAGCGGGTGCCGGCCTTGCGGGCGCCGAAGATGGAGACGGTGATCGGGATGAGCGGGTACACGCAGGGGGTGAGGCTCGTCGCGACGCCCCCCACGAAGGCGACGGCGAACGCGACGATCGAGCCCTCGGCGAGCAGGGTGCCGAGCTGGAGGTCGCTCTGGGACCCGGTCGGGCCCAGGCCGACCAGCTCAGGCAGCCACGCGACCGCCGCGAAGGTCAGCGCTGCGAGGAGGATCCGGGTCGGAAGGCGCATGTGTCCCTTGGGAACGGTAACGAAATTCCGCTGTGTCGCCCGATGCTTGCTTGCGGTGCACGCTTGACCGGGTGGCTGATTTCCTTATACTCGACCCCGCCCGTCGACGTCCGGGCGTTAGCGTTCCCTGAAGCTTAAGAGCCCTCGGGTGCGATGAAGATTCCCATCTACATGGATTATCACGCCACGACCCCGGTCGATCGCCGGGTGCTCGAGGCGATGCTCCCGTACTTCTCCGAGCAGTTCGGAAACGCGGCCTCCAAGAGCCACGTGTTCGGCTGGCACGCCGAGGAGGCGGTCGAGGCAGCGCGCGAGGAGGTGGCGAAGCTCATCGGCGCCTCCGCCAAGGAGATCGTCTGGACGAGCGGCGCGACCGAGTCCGACAACCTCGCGGTGAAGGGCGTCGCGCAGTTCTACCAGTCGAAGGGCAAGCACCTCGTCACCTGCAAGACCGAGCACAAGGCGGTGCTCGACTCGATGCACGCGCTCGAGCGGCAGGGCTTCGAGGTGACCTTCCTCGACGTCGAGAAGGACGGACGGCTCGATCCCGCCCGGCTGAAGGCGGCGCTGCGGAAGGACACGACCCTCGTCTCGATCATGCACGCCAACAACGAGACCGGCGTCCTCCACCCCATCGAGGAGATCGGGCGGATCACGCGCGCGGCGGGCGTGCTCTTCCACTGCGACGCGGTGCAGGGCGTCGGGAAGGTCCCGTTCGACGTGGAGCAGGCGAACGTGGACCTCGCCTCGATCTCCGCGCACAAGATGTACGGGCCGAAGGGCATGGGCGCGCTGTACGTCCGGCGCAAGCCGCGCGTGCGGCTCACGGCGCAGATGGACGGCGGCGGCCACGAGCGCGGGTTCCGCTCCGGCACGCTGAACGTGCCCGGCATCGTGGGGATGGGCAAGGCCGCCGAGCTCGCGCGGCTCGAGGGCGCCGCGGAGGCCGCGCGGGTGCTGGCGCTCCGCGAGCGGCTCCGCAAGGGCCTCCAGGCGGGCCTCGATCTCCTGACCGTGAACGGCAGCCTCGCGCACCGCGTGCCGGGCAACCTGAACGTCAGCTTCGCCTACGTCGAGGGCGAGGCGCTGATGATGGCCATCAAGGACGTGGCCGTGTCGTCCGGGTCGGCCTGCACGAGCGCGTCGCTCGAGCCGTCGTACGTGCTGCGCGCGATGGGCATCTCGGAGGACCTCGCGCACTCCTCGATCCGCTTCGGCCTCGGGAGGTTCACGACCGAGGAGGAGGTGGACCACGTCGTCCGCCTCGTGGTCGCGAAGGTCAAGAAGCTCCGCGAGATGTCGCCGCTCTACGAGATGGTGAAGGACGGGGTCGACCTGTCTCAGATCGAGTGGGCGAACCCCCACTAGCGAAGGAACGAAGATGTCGTACTCGGAAAAGCTCCTCGATCACTACGAGAACCCCCGCAACGTCGGCTCGCTCGACAAGGGCGACCCGGACGTCGGGACCGGGCTCGTCGGCGCCCCGGCCTGCGGGGACGTGATGAAGCTGCAGATCAGGGTGAACGGCGACGGCGTCATCGAGGACGCGAAGTTCAAGACGTTCGGCTGCGGCTCGGCGATCGCGTCCTCCTCGCTCGTGACCGAGTGGGTGAAGGGCAAGACCGTCGACGAGGCGCTGACCATCAAGAACACCGACGTCGCGAACGAGCTCAACCTGCCGCCGGTGAAGATCCACTGCTCGGTCCTCGCGGAGGACGCCATCAAGGCGGCCGTCGCCGACTGGCAGAAGAAGCACGGCCTCGACCCGACGGTGAAGGCTGACACGGTCCAGGGCGATCGCGCGGCGCTGCTCGAGCGCGGCGTGCTGAAGTCCGGGATCTGAGGGGAGGCGCGAAGGATGGCGGGGAACATCGACCTGAGCGAGAAGGCGGCGGTGCGGATCCGCGCCCTCTCGGCGGAGAAGGGGACGCCCAACGGCGGCCTTCGCCTGGGCGTGAAGGGGGGCGGCTGCTCGGGCCTCTCCTACGTCATCGACTGGGCCGCCGAGCCCGCCAAGCACGATCAGGTGATCGAGCGGGACGGCGCGCGGCTCTTCGTCGACCCGAAGAGCGCCGTGTTCCTCGCGGGCACGGTGGTGGACTGGCAGCAGACGCTGATGCAGAGCGGCTTCGTGTTCAGAAACCCCAACGTGAAGAGCGCCTGCGGCTGCGGCGAGTCGTTCACGATCTAGTCGATACGTGCTAGTGCGTTCCCGCTCGGCGCCGGGATCTCCCCGGGCGAGCGGGAATGCTCTTTTCGAGAGCATGCGCCACCCGATCTGAGATGCGCCACCCGACCTGCTGGAGCTGCGAGCTGGAGCTGGAGAGCGGGACGCTCTTCTGCCCGCGTTGCCGCAAGATCCAGCCGGTCGCGCGCACCGAGGACTACTTCTCGCTCCTCGGCCTCCCGCGCGAGTTCGCGCTCGACCGGGCCGACCTCGAGCGGCGCTTCCGCGAGCTCTCCCGCGTGCTCCACCCGGATCGGTTCGCGCGCGCCGAGCCGCGGGAGCGGCGGCTCTCCCTGGAGCGCGCCACCCGCCTCAACGACGCCTTCCGCTACCTGAAGGACTGGCGGCTCCGCGCCGCCTACCTCCTGAAGCTCGCCGGGACGGACGTGTTCTCCGAGGGGCGGACCTTCACCGACCCCGAGTTCCTGGAGGAGCAGCTGGAGTGGCGGGAGGCGCTCGCCCTCGCGCTCTCCGACGGCGACGGGGAGGCCCTGCGGCGCATCGCGCGCGCGGCGCGCTCCCGGCTCGAAGGGATCGAGGCGGAGGTCGGAGGCATGTTCGAGGACGACCACTGGTTCTCCGAGCTGCCGGTGGAGATCGCGCGGCGCCTCTCCCGCGCGCGGTACTACGACAACATCGTGGCGGACGCCGAACGCGGCGCCGCCGCCGCCGGACCCTGAGGAGCCACATGCCGCGCGCGATCGGGATCGATCTCGGCACGACGAACTCGCTCGTCGCCCACGTGGACGAGCGGAACCGCCCGCAGGTGCTCGAGGTGGACGGCGGGAGCCGCCTCCTGCCCTCGGCGGTGTACTACGACGCGGGCGGCGACCCGGAGGTCGGCGCGGGCGCGAAGCGCCGGGCGCCGGAGCGGCCGCTCGACACCATCCTCTCGGTGAAGCGCTTCATGGGCCGCGGCCCCGGGGACATCCGCCCCGAGGACCGCGGCATCTACCGCTTCGACGAGTCCGGGGCGGTCGTGCGGCTCGTCCTGAACGGCGGCACGCGCGCCGTCACGCCGATCGAGGTCTCCGCCGAGATCCTCCGCGTCCTGAAGCGGGGCGCCGCGGAGGCGCTCGGCGGCGCGCCGGGCGGCTGCGTCATCACCGTCCCCGCCTACTTCGACGACGCGCAGCGCCAGGCGACCAAGGACGCCGGGCGGCTCGCCGGCCTCGACGTGCTCCGGCTCCTCAACGAGCCCACCGCGGCGGCGCTCGCGTACGGGCTCGACAAGCGCTCGCAGGGCGTCTTCGCCGTGTACGACCTCGGCGGCGGTACGTTCGACGTGTCGATCCTGCGGCTCGACGCCGGGGTCTTCGAGGTGCTCTCGACCGTGGGCGACACGCACCTCGGCGGCGACGACTTCGACCGGCTCGTGGCGCGGAGGCTCATGGAGGACGGGCTCACGCCCCCGAACGGCGCGCCGTCGCCGGCCGTGCTGCGCGGGGCGGTGGCCGCGGGGCAGAAGATCCGCGAGGAGCTGACCGCGCACGAGGTGGTCGAGGCGGACGTGGAGCTCCCCGAGGGGCACCGCCTGCGGGCGCGGCTCACCCGCGCCGAGCTGGAGGCGCTCATCCAGCCGGTGGTGGATCGCACGACCGGACCGTGCGAGGCGGCGCTGCGCGACGCGAACGTCGCGAAGGTGGACGGGGTGGTCCTCGTCGGCGGCGCGACGCGGACGCCGCTCGTGCGGCGCCACGTGCGGCGGATCTTCGGGCAGGAGCCGCTCACGGACCTCGACCCCGACACGGTGGTCGCGCTCGGCGCCGCGGTGCAGGCCGACGCGCTCGACCGCGGCGGGCGCGAGGACCTGCTCCTGCTCGACGTCATCCCGCTGTCGCTCGGCGTCGAGATGATGGGCGGGGTCGTCGAGAAGATCATCATGCGGAACTCGACCATCCCGGCGAGCGCCACCCAGCAGTTCACGACCTACGCCGACGGCCAGACCGGGATGGTCGTGCACGTCGTGCAGGGCGAGCGCGAGCTCGCCCGCGACTGCCGCTCCCTCGCGCGCTTCACGCTGAAGGGCATCCCCCCCATGCCGGCGGGGATCGCGCGCGTCGAGATCACCTACGCCGTGGACGCGGACGGGATCCTCCAGGTCTCGGCGCGCGAGCTCACGACCGGCATCGAGCAGAAGATCCAGGTGAAGGCGACCTACGGCCTCACGGAGGAGGAGGTCGAGCAGATGCTCGTCGAGAGCATCGAGCACGCCGAGGAGGACGTGACCCAGCGCTTCCTCGTCGAGTGGCGCGTGGAGGGCGACCGAATCCTCGGCTCGCTCGAGTCCGCCTTCGAGCTCGACGGCGGGCTGCTCACCGACGCCGAGCGGGCGCCCATCGAGGAGCGCATGCGCGGGCTGCGGGACGCCATGGCCGGCCCGGACTACCTCGCGATCAAGGCGTGGATCGAGTCGGTGGACGCCGCCTCGAAGGCGTTCGCCGAGCGGCGGATGGACAAGCACATCCGCCAGGCGATGGCCGGCCACCGCGTGCAGGAGTTCGCCGAGAGCATCGTCGAGCACCCGCGCGCGACCGGCTCCAAGGACGGCGATCTCGAGGACGAGGGGGCGTAGCGCGCATGCCGAAGGTCACCTTCCTGCCCGAGGGAAAGAGCGCGGAGGTCCGCCGCGGCTCGTCGATCCTGGAGGCCGCCGAGCAGGCCGGGGTCGAGCTCCCCCACAACTGCGGCGGCGTCGCGGCCTGCACCACCTGCCACGTCTGGATCGAGGCGGGGCTCGACTCGCTCTCCGAGATCGAGGATCGCGAGGACGACAAGCTGAACGAGGCCGCCGGGCTCCAGCCGAGCTCGCGGCTCGGCTGCCAGGCCTGCGTCTCGGACGAGGACGTGGTCGTGCGGATCCCCGGGAACCGGATCGCCTCCTGACGGACCCGTTCTCCACACGAACGCTCGGCGAGCGAAGCGAGCCCGCCGGCCGGGGGCGCAGTCCCCGTCAGAACAGGAGTCACCGATGAGATGGACCGACGTGCGCGACATCGCCATCGCCCTCGCCGAGACGCACCCCGGCGTGGCGCCGCTCTCCGTCCGCTTCACCGACCTGCACCGCTGGGTGCGCGAGCTCCCCGGCTTCGCGGACGATCCGGAGAAGTCGAACGAGAAGGTCCTCGAGGCCATCCAGATGGCCTGGCTCGACGAGGTCGAGGACTGACGGACCCTCGCCGGTCGTGAGGCGCGGACCGGCGAGCAAAGCGAGCCCGGCCCTCAGCCGCGCCGCGGCGGCGCCCGCCACCACTCCAGCAGGGCGGGCGCGATGCGCGGGAGCGGGAGGACCTGCTCGACCGCGCCTCGCGCGATCGCCTCCTTCGGCATGCCGAACACCACGCAGCTCGCCTCGTCCTGCGCGAAGGTGCGCGCGCCGGCGGCGCGGAGCTCGGCGAGGCCCTCCGCGCCGTCGTCGCCCATGCCGGTGAGGATCACGCCGGCCGCATTCCCGCCCGCCGCCTGGGCCGCGGAGCGGAACAGGACGTTCACGCTCGGCCGGTGCAGCGACACGGGGGGACCGTCGAGGACGTGGACGACGTACTGCGCGCCCGAACGCCGGAGCGCCAGGTGCCGGTTGCCGGGGGCGACGAGCGCCCGGCCCGGACCGAGCCGGTCGCCGTGCGCGGCCTCCTTCACCTCCACGCGGCAGCTCCGATCGAGGCGCGCCGCGAACTGCGCGGTGAACACCTCGGGCATGTGCTGGACGATGGCGATGCCCGGGGCGTCCGCGGGCAGCGCCTCGAGGATCTGGCGGAGCGCCTCGGTCCCGCCGGTGGACGCGCCGATGACCACGACGCGCTCGGCCGCGCCGCGGGCCGCCGGGCGGGCCGGGAGCACCGCGTCGGCGGAGAGCTTGATCCCCGGGCGCGAGCCGGCCGTCCGGCGGGGGACGCGCGCGAGCACGGCGGCGCGGACGACCTGCACGAGGCGCACGGCCGAGTCCTCGAGGAACCCCTTCACCCCCAGGCGCGGCTTCGCCACGAGGTCGACCGCGCCCTCCTCCAGCGCGCGCAGCGCGATCTCGGTGCCCGGGCCGGCGAGGCCGGAGCAGACCACCACCGGGACGGGATCCTCGGCCATCACCTTGCGCAGGAAGGTGAGCCCGTCCATCCGCGGCATCTCGATGTCGAGGACGATCGCGTCCGGGCGCTCCCGGCGCATCTTCTCCATGGCGATGAGCGGGTCGTGCGCCGTGGCGACCGTGAGCCCCGCGCGGCCGAGGATCTGCGTGAGCGCCAGCCGCACCACGGCGGAGTCGTCGACCACGAGGACGCGGGCGGGCATCAGGCGCTCCGCGCCGGAGGCGGCAGCGTGTACACGGTGGGCATGGCGGCCCGCGCGCGGGTGGTGAGCCCGCCGAGGCTCTCCGCGTGCCCGAGGAAGAGGTGCCCGCCCGGCTCGAGCCGGTCGATGAGCCGCTCGACCACGCGCTCCTTCGCCTTGCGCTCGAAGTAGATGAGGACGTTCCGGCAGAACACGAGGTCGAAGCGCGCGTCGGGCCAGGCGTCGCCGTTCAGGTTCACCCGGTCGAAGCGCACCCGCGCGCGGATCTCGGGCCCCGCCTTCATGAGCCCCTCCTGGCTGCCGACCCCGCGGAGCATGTAGGCCTTGAGGTAGGCCTCGGGGATCTCGCTCGCCTTGTCGATCGGCCACACCGCGGCGCGGGCGCGGTCGAGGATCCGGGTGGAGAGGTCGGTCGCGAGGATCTCGAGCTCCCAGCCGGAGGGGAACGCGTCGAGGAGCGACATCGCGAGCGAGTAGGGCTCCTCGCCGCTCGAGCACGCCGCGCTCCACACCCGGATCCGCCGCGCGCGCCGGCCCGCCTCGGCCTCCTCGCGCAGCGCGGGGAACACCTGTTCTCGCAGGAACTCGAAGTGGCGGGGCTCGCGGAAGAAGTGCGTCTCGTTCGTGCAGATCGCGTCGAGCATCCGCACCTTCTCGGCCGCGTCCCCGCGGACGCGCTCGTAGTAGGCGTGGTAGCTCGTGAGGCCGAGCTCCCGCAGCCGCCGGGCGAGCCGGCCCACGAGGAGGGCCTTCTTCACCGGCGCGAGCCAGATCCCGGCCTCGGCGTGGATGAGGCGCTGGAACAGCTCGAACTCGCCGTCCGTCACGGCGCTCACGGCCGGCGCCACGACGGCGGGGACGCTCCCCGCGCCGGCCACCTGTCGCGCCCGCCGCTCCGCGTGCACCGTCACGCGCGCCTACGCGGCCTCGACCGCGTCGCCGGCCGGAGCCTCCGGAGCGGCCTCGAGCGCGGCCTCGAGCGCGCCGGTGGCGGCGTCGCGCGCGAACTCCTTCTCGTCGGCCGAGATGACGCGGTCGAGGTCGAGCAGCAGCACGAAGCGCTTGCCGACCTTCCCCATGCCGAGGAGGAAGTCGACCTTCACCGCCGTGCCGAAGGGCGGGGCCGGCTCGACGTCCGCGGGCCCGAGCTCGATGACCTCCTGCACCGCGTCCGCCATGACGCCCACGACCGTGTCCTGGCCGTCGAGCCGCGCCTCGACGATGAGGATGCAGGTGAGGCGGGAGACCTCCGTCTCCGGCAGCCCGAACTTGGCGGCGAGATCGACGACCGCGACGACCTGGCCGCGCAGGTTGATGACGCCGCGCACGGAGCGCGGGGTGGACGGCACGCGCGTGACCGTCTCGTACTGGAGGATCTCCTTCACCTTGAGGATGCCGACGCCGTACTCGCCGCCCGCGAGGGAGAAGGAGAGGTACTGCGCGCGATCGTCCGCTTCCGTCGCCTGTGTCATATCGGGCTCCCAGTCATGACGAGGTTGCGCCCCCGTCCTTTCACGCCGCATTCGCCTCTGCCGTGGCCGCGCGCCGCAGGGTCTCCCGCAGGAGCCCGCCGACGTCGAGGATGAGCGCCACCCGGCCGTTGCCGAGGATGGACGAGCCCGAGATGCCGGGCACTCCGCCGAACATCCGGCCGAGCGGCTTCACCACCGTGGAGGACTCACCGTGCAGCGCGTCCACGGTGACGCCGGCCGTGTGCGCCCCATGCCGGACCACCACCACGTTCTCGCGCCCGGGGCGCGCGCCGCCGAGGCCGAAGTGGTCCCGCAGGCGCAGGTACGGCAGCGGGGCGCCCCGCACGTTCAGGATCCCGCAGGGCGCGGACGCCGCGCACTCCTCCGTGGGCAGCTCGAGGCACTCCACGACCGCGTCGAGCGGCAGGATGAAGGTCTCCGCGGCGACGCCCACCTTGAAGCCCTGGATGATGGCGAGCGTGAGCGGGACGCGGATCGTGATCTCCGTGCCAGCGCCCGGGACGCTCCGGATCGCGACCGAGCCTCGCAGCGCCTCGACGTTCCTGCGCACGACGTCCATGCCGACCCCGCGGCCCGAGAGCTCGGTGACCGCGTCGGCGGTGGAGAAGCCCGGCTCGAACACGAGCCGTCCCGCCTCCTCGTCCGTGACGCGCGCCGCGTCCGGCGCGAGCCCCTGCGCGACCGCCCGCGCCGCGATGCGCGCGCGGTCGAGGCCGGCCCCGTCGTCCGAGACCTGGATCACCATGCTCCCCGCCTCGTGGAAGGCGCGCAGCACCACGGTCCCGATGGGAGCCTTGCCGCGCGCGCGCCGGACGTCGGGCGGCTCGATGCCGTGGTCGAGGGCGTTGCGGACCATGTGCGTGAGCGGGTCGCGGATGTGCTCGATGACCGCGGTGTCCACCTCGACGTCCTCACCCTCGACGACGAGGCGCGCGCGCTTCCCGAGGGCGGCCGCGGCGTCGCGGACGGTCCGGGCGTGCGGGTGGAAGGTCGGCCCGATCGGCACCATCCGGGCCTTCGTGATGAGCTCCTGCAGGTCCTGGTACAGCCGGTCCGCCTCGCGGTGCGCCTCGAGGAGCTGCTCGGCCCCGGCGCCGGCGCGCTGCTCGAGGAGATCCGTGAGCCTGCCGCGGGCGATGGCGATCTCGCCCGACAGGTCGAGCATGCGGTCGAGCTTCGTCACGTCCACGCGCAGCGTGCGCGCGCTCGCGTGGGCAGGCCCGGCGGGCTCGTACGCGTCGCCGGGGCCGGCGTGGCCTCCGGCCGGCGAGGAGGACGCCCCGGGCTCGCCCGCGCCGGGGGCGGACCCGGCGGCCTGCGCGGCGGCGGCGAGTCGGCGCCGGAACGCGAGCGCGGCGGCGGGCTCCTCCCGCGCGCCCGCGGCGGCCGCCGCGACCGACCCGCGGAGCACGTCGACGGAGCGGAGGAGGAGCGTGACGAGCGCGTCGGTGACGCCGAGGCTCCGCCCTCGGAGCCGCTCGAGCACGTCCTCGAGGTCGTGCGCGAGCTCGCGGACGCCGTCGAAGCCGACGAGCGCGGCCCCGCCCTTCACGGTGTGCGCGTCCCGGAAGAGCGCGTGCAGGATGGCCTCGTCGCCGGGCCGTGCCTCGAGGGCGACGAGCGCCTGCTCCATGCGCCCGAACGTCTCCTCCGCCTCCGCGAGGAACGTCTGCACGAGCAGCTCGCGATCGATGCCGAGTTCGTCCATGTCGCCTCCGCCGTTCACAGCTGCCGCACCCAGGCGGTGCCCTCGTCCGCGAAGAAGATCAGCTTGCGACCCCGCGCGCCGCCGACGTCCTGGTCGAGCACCGGGATGCGGGCCTCCCCGAGGAGGCGCAGGGCGAGCTCGACGTTCTCCTCGCCGAGGTTGCGGGAGCCGCGGAACGCGCCGATGACGCTCGCGCCGCCGAACACCTTCGCGACGAGCGCGGCGCGCGCCGCCCCGGCCCGGACGACCGCGTCCACGAGCTCGGGCACAGCGACGTTGCCGAAGCGGACCGAGCGCTCGCGCCCCACCGGGTGCGGCAGGAGGAAGTGGTTCATGCCGCCGACCCCGCTCGCGGGATCGTGCAGGCACACCGCCACGCACGAGCCGAGCACGGTGGTGATGGCCGTGCGCGTGGCGGCGGTCGCGAGCTGGCCGGCGTGCAGGTAGACCTGGGCGCGGCCGGCGAGGTCGGGCGCGGCGGCGTTCGGCCGCTCGGGGAGGGTGGCGGTGCGAGCGGTCACGCGCCTCGCGGCCTCAGGCGCGCAGCGCGAGCGCGAGCCCGGCGTGCGTGGAGAGGAGGTCGAACACGGCGTGGTCCTGCTCGTCGAGGATCGGCTTGTGGCCGAGGAGCCGCCAGATGGCGAGCGCGCCGACGGTCGCGTCCCCGGCGCGCAGCGGGATGCAGGCGGAGAGCTCCGGATCGCAGGGCTCGGGGGCGGGATCGCGGCCCGCGATCCACGTGGCGCCGGACGAAGCGGCCCGGCCGATGATCCCCTCGCCGACCGCGACGGTGTGGATCGGCCCGGGGTCCACCCCGAACGCCTTCAGCAGATCGAGCGAGTCGCCGCGCCGCTCGAAGAGCGCGAGCTCCTCCGACCCCACCACGTTGATGACGATCTCCTGCACCGCGGCGACGACGTCCGCGCGCGAGCGGCCGCCGTGCAGCCGCTCCAGCGCGACGAAGAGCTGCGCGAGCTCGGTGGTGCGCTCCTGCGCGGCGACGTAGTCGTCGGAGAGCCTCCGCTGCTCGGCCTCGAGCTCCTCCACCCGTGCGCGGAGCCGGTCGCGCTCCGCGTTCGCGTGCGCGATGGCCTCGTGCGCCAGCGCGAGCTCGCTCGTGAGCCGCCGCCGCTCGTGCTCGCCCGGGTCGGAGGGCGCACCCCGACCGGGCACGGGCGTCGTCGCCTCGGAGGCGAGCCGCTGCTGCTCGGAGCGGAGCGAGGTGATCACCTCGCGCAGGCGCTCGCTCATCTTCTGGAGGTCCTGGCCCGCGGCGGCGGGCGGCGGGGGAGGGGTCCGGTCGCGCGGATCGGCCATGGCGTCGCTCGCTACTGCCCGAGGCAGCTGCGCACCTTGGCGAGCAGCTCGAGGCCGTTGATGGGCTTCGTGACGTAGTCGTTGCAGCCGCTCGCGTAGCCGGACTCGACGCTCGCGAGCTCGCCGCGCGTCGTGACCATGATGACCGGGATCTCGCGCGTGTCGGGCTGCTGGCGCAGCTTCCGGCAGGCCTCGAAGCCGTCCATGCGCGGCATCACCACGTCCATCAGGATGAGGTCCGGGCGCTCCGAGATCGCCTTCTCCACGCCCTCCGCGCCGTCCTTGGCGGTGACGACGTCGTAGGCGTCCTTCGACAGGATCATCCGCTCCATGAGGAGCACCGTGGACGAGTCGTCGACGAGCAGGATCTTCTTCCGGTCCATCACGGCGGCCTCCTCGGAGCTGCGAGCACCCGCCGAGGTGCAAGCGCGGCACCACTGCGCAGGGTGGGTGCGACGCGTACGCGCTCGCCACCGGCGCCGCCCAGGGCCCGCCGCGCTGGCCAGCCCTTTTCCCGAGGATCCGCGCCCGCCTGCGCGCGCGCCGCCGAGCCGAGCGCACGATATCGACGTACCGTGAACGGGGCGCGACGTCTCGCCCACGTGCGACAGCCGGAGGACCCGGGCTCGGGGTGTCCCGAGCCCCGGGTAGGGGGAGCCCGGGGCGCTCCGCCGCGGCATGGGGGGCGGCGGGCGCGCGGGAGACCGTCGGACGGAGCGCGGACGTGCTGCGGACGCAAACAGCCCAGGATCACGCTGAGATGCCCCGGCGCGGACCCTGCTCGGGCGCACCGCATGACCCCGATCTCCCTCGCCGTCGCCGCCGCGCTCGTCGCGGCAACCCCGCGTGCCCCCTCCACCCTCGATCCCGCGCCCGCGCGCGCGGGCCCCGCCGACGCTGGGGCCGCGGCCGACGCCGAGGCGCTCCGGGCGCTCGCGGTCCTCTCCTCGGGAGAGCCCGCCATCGCGGAGGTGCAGGCCGCCGCCGCGCAGGCGGCGGACTCCGAGGCGCCCGGCGCCGTGGGCTTCGCCCGGCGTGCACGCCTCGCCGCGCTGCTGCCGCGCCTGACCGCCGAGTACCAGCGCGACGAGCGCAGTCACCGCGTCGTCGGCCTGCAGGGCTCGGGCGAGGTGGACTACCTGCGGCTCGCGCCGGGCTTCGCCGTCACGCTCCGCGCGACGTGGGACCTGGGCGGCCTCGTCGCCGCGACGGGCGAGGTCGCCGCTGCCGCGGAGGCGACGGCCCGCGCCCGCGCCCGGGCGGAGGCGGTGAAGCGCGCCACCACCCTCTACTACGAGCGGCAGCGCCTCCGGCTCTCGCTGCTCCTCGACCCGCCCGGCAGCGCGCTCGCGCGCGCGCAGGCCGAGCTCGAGATCGATCGCCTCGGCGCCGAGCTCGCGGCGATCGCCGGCGCCCGCGGCGTGCGGGGGCGGCCGTGAGGCGCGCCGCCATCCTGCTGCTCGCCGCCGCCTGCGGCCTCCCCGAGCCCGCCCCGTTCGTGCGCGTGGAGAGCGTCGCGCCCGAGGGCCCGGGCGTCGCCCCGGAGGCGGTCGTGGCGGAGATCCGCTTCACCGCGCCCATCGCGCCCGAGGGCATCCTCGACGGCGAACGGCTCGCGCTCGTCCCCGCAGCCGACCTGCGCGAGGCGCTCGAGGCCGTCGAGTCGGACGCGGGCGCCGCGGCGCTCGCCTCGCGCGTCCCGGCGGCGGTCGCGCTCGCCGACGGAGGGCGTCGGGCGATGCTCACGCCCGGCGCGCCGCTGCGCGCGCTCGCCCCTTACGTGCTCGTGCTGTCGTCGCGCGTGCACGCCGCGGACGGACGGCCGGTGCTGGACGTCGAGGGCCGCCGCCGGCCGTCCGTGGGGGCCTTCGAGACGGCGCGCGCGGCCGGTCCGCCGCCGCGGCCGGTCGTCACCGAGGTGAGGGCGGACGCGGCGACGCCCGAGGCGGGCGGCGAGTACGTGGAGATCGCGAACCGCGGGGAGGGCGTGCTCGATCTCCTCGGCTGGCGCCTCGCGAAGCGCTCGGCGACCGGGGCGCTGTCCTCGTGCGTGGTGAGCGCGCGGCTCGAGGACGCGCTCCCGCCGGGCGCGATCGCGCTCGTCGCGGGTGGCGCGTACGACGGGCGGTACGCGCTGCCCCCCGGGACGCCCGTGCTCGCCTGCGGAGCGACCGCGCTCCTCGGCGGGATCGCCAACGAGCGGCCGCCGGAGCTCCTGCTCCTCGATCCCTCCGGCGCGGTCGCCTCCACGTTCGGCGCGGGCGGGGCGGCGCCGCTCTGCCCCGCGGCGGCGGTCCGCGTCGACGTGGACGGGCCGGACGTCGCGGAGAACCTGGCCTGCGCCGAGGGGGAGGGGACGCCCGGCGAGTGAGCCGGAGCCGGGGCCCGGGTCAGCGGGCGTTGTCGACGATCCACTTCCCGAGGAGCTCGTCCTTCAGGAGGTAGCCGTCGGCGCCGCACTCGGTCACGAGCTTCTCGACCTTCTGCTTGTCCTCGCCCGAGCAGAAGACGACCTTGATCGAGCGGAACATCTCGTTCTTCTTCACGAAGCGGCAGAACTGCGCGCCGTCCACCTTCGGCATGTTGATGTCGAGGAGGATGAGGTCGGGCCGGGTCTGGCGCTTCAGGATGATCGAGGTCGCCTTCTCGGCGTCCGGCGCGTACTGGATCTCGAAGCCCTTGGCCTCGAGCTCCTCCTTCAGCAGACGCGCGACGATCTCGGAGTCGTCCACGATGAGCACGCGGCGGCGCGCCTCGAGCGCGGCGGTGAAGCGGCGCGGCAGGTCCTCCGGCGGGGAGGACGGGACGGCGCCGTCGAGCTTCAGCTCCGCGGCCTTCTGCGCGAGCTCCTCCGGCGTCCCGTCGCCGACGAGCAGGGCGCGCCCGCGGAAGCCCCGGTCGCGCAGGAGCGGCGGCGCCTGCTTCGCGCGCACCGCGTCGACGAGCAGCGCCGCGGCGTTTCCCGCCTCGGCGACGAGCGCGTGCGGCTCGCGCTCGAGCACCACCTGGTGCCCGGCGGCCTCGAGGGCCATGCCGGTCACATGTAGGACGATCTCGCTCTCGCAGCAGATGAGGACCTTCACGTCGCCCCTCTCCCGGTGAATCAAAATAGCACCGATCTTGCCCGGTCGTCCCGGGCTCGCGGATAATCCGCGCCCGATGGCCGAGCCGAAGGAAGCGCAGCAACCCGAGTCCGGCGCCCAGGCGTCCGCGCCGGAGGCATGGTTCTTCTGCCTGAGGCTCCTCGGCGGCCGCTACGCGTTCGAGGCCCCGCTCGTCACCGAGGTGGTCCGCCTCGGTCCGCTCACGCGGCTCCCGGCCGCGCCGGCCTTCCTCCCCGGCGTGTTCACCCACCGCGGCGAGGTCCTGCCGGTGCTCGACATCGCCCAGCTCGTCGGCCAGGGGTCGGTGTCGCTCCGCCCGAGCACGCGCGCCGCGATCGTCCATTGCGGCCCGTGGAAGGTGGCGGTGGTGAGCGACTCGGTCGAGGGGCTCGTCGCGATCCCGCGCCGCCAGCTCGAGCCGCCGCCGGCCGAGTCGAGCGGCGTCGCCGAGTTCCTCTCCGCCGTCGGCCGCGACCGCGCGGGCGCCATCGCGATCCTCGATCTGCCGCGCCTCGTCGAGACCGCCCGGGCGCGCGCCGTGCCAGCGGGGAGCGCCGCGGCGTGACCGGCCCGACGAGCGAGCTCGTCCTGTTCCAGGTCGGCCCGCGCACCTTCGCGGCGGTCGTGCACGACGCCATCCGCATCGGCAGCGTGCGGGACGTGCCCGCGGAGGACCTCGTCCTCGAGACGGCGCTCGGCGCGCCGCGCGCCTGCACGCGCGGCATCGTCGTCGCGAGCCACGACGAGGCCGTGGAGCGGACCCTGGTGGTCGATCAGGTGATCGGCACCCGGAGCGTGCCGGAGGTGCAGGTGCAGCCGCTCCCCGCCTTCGCCGCCGCCTGCCTCACCTCCGGCGCCGTCACGGGCTTCGTGCTCCTCGACGGCGACCCCGTCCTCCTCGTCGACCTCCCCACCCTCGTCCGCGAGCACGCCACCTCCGCCGCGCCCGTGTGACGCCTCCCCCGGAGCAGCCATGAGCACCCGCGATCCGTTCGACGTCCAGCAGAAGCCGAAGGCCCGCGCGGCCGCGCCGCGCGCGGCGGCGGCGAAGAGGCGGAACACCGTCGTCGGCGCCGACGCCGCCCGCATCGCCGTGGTCCTCCGCGGCTTCGCCGAGGGGAACTACGACGGCCGCGTGGACGCCGGGGCGATCGACGATCCCGGCCTGCGCGCCATCGCCGAGGCGGTGAACGGGGCCGCGAGCGCGGTCGTCGAGGACCTTCGCCAGGCGCACCAGCGCGTGCAGATCGTGACGGCCGGCATCGACGAGGCCATCGAGGCGATGATCCGCCTCGTCATCCAGGGCGACCTCTCAGGCTCGCTCCGCGCCGGCTCGACCGACTCCGCGCTCACGCCGCTCATCGCCGGCATCGGCCAGGTGATGGAGACGCTGAAGAAGTTCGTCACCGAGACGCGCGAGGCGGCGATGCAGCTGTCGACCAGCTCCGCGGAGGTGCTCGCGGCGGCGACGCAGAACGAGTCCTCGACGAGCGCGCAGGCGTCGGCCATCCACGAGACGACCGCGACGATGGAGGAGCTGAAGGGCGCCTCGCACCAGATCGCCGAGAACGCGCAGATGGTGGCCGCGATCGCCGAGCAGACCCTCTCCGGCGCGAAGCAGGGCGAGGGCGCCATCAAGGCGTTCATGGGCTCGATGGAGAAGGTCCGCCACAACGCCGTCGAGGTGGACGACGCGATCGCGAAGCTCTCCAAGCGGGTCGAGCGCATCGGCACGGTCGTCGAGGTCATCGACGAGATCGCGGACCGCTCGGACCTCCTCGCCCTGAACGCCGCCCTCGAGGGGGCCAAGGCGGGCGAGGCGGGTCGCGGGTTCTCCATCGTGGCCGCCGAGATGCGCCGCCTCGCCGAGAACGTCCTCGAGTCGACGAAGGAGATCAAGAACCTCATCACGGAGATCCGCGAGGCGACGCACGCCGCCAAGGAGGCGTCCGACGGGAACAAGCGCGAGGCCTCCGAGGGCGAGAAGCTCGGCGGCAACGCCATGGCGAGCGTCTCGGGCATCCTCTCCGGCATCCAGGAGACGAGCGACGCCGCCCGCGTGATCCACCTCGCGACGCAGCAGCAGCGCACGGCGACCGAGCAGGTCGTGCAGTCGATGTCGGAGATCGAGGAGGTCACTCGCCAGGCGCAGGCCGGGTCGAAGCAGGCGACCGGCGCGGCCTCCGAGCTCACGAAGCTCGCCGAGCGCCTCGCAGAGCTCGTGAAGCGCTTCAAGGTGGAGTAGCCCGGGCCGCTCAGGGAAAGGCACGCCGCGAGCCGCGCATGGGCGTCTCCGAAGAGATCCGCAAGAAGCTCCTCCCCCGCTTCCGCGAGACCACCGCGGACCGGGTGGAGAAGATCTCGGGCGCGCTGCTCGAGCTCGAGCGCGGCGCCGGGACGCCGGAGGCGCTCGACGAGCTCGCGCGCGAGCTGCACACGCTGAAGGGCGAGGCCCGCATGATGGGCTTCGTCGGCATCTCCAGCGTGGTGCACGCGGCGGAGGACCTGCTCAAGGCGCTCCCCAAGGACAGCCCCGGCGAGCGGCTCGACGCGCTCCTCCGGGCGTGCGGCGCCATCGTGCCGATGCTCGACGCGCCCGCGGAGGGCGGGGACGCGGCCGGGAAGCTCGCGGAGTCCCTGCGCGCGCTCATCGCCGGACCGCGGGGCGCGCCGGAGGGCGCTGCGGAGGTCTCGACGGTGGCGGCGTCGCCCGCGCCCGGGCCGTCGCCTTCGCACGCGAGCTCGAGCGCGACCGCGACGACCTCGACCACGACCTCGACCACGAGCGAGCGCGCGGCCCCGGCCGCCCCGGCGCCCGCGCCGGCGCGGCCCGCGGCGCCGTCGCCCGAGGCCCGGCTCGAGCTTCGCGGGGACAAGCCGGCCGCCTCGATCCGCGTGGACGTCGACCGGCTGGACGAGATCGCCGCGCTCGCCGGCGACGTGCTCGTCGAGGGAGAGCGGGCCATCCGCCGCTCCCGCGACCTCAACGCGCTGTTCGCGCGGTGGGGCCGGCTGTCGGACCGGGTGATCGCGCTCGCCGAGCGGCTCCGCGACGCGCGCACCGCCCGGCTCGTCGAGCAGATCGAGGGAGACGTCCACCTCCTCCGCTCGGACACGTTCCGCTTCGCCCGCGCGCAGACCGAGGCCGCCTCCTCCTCCCAGGCGCAGTTCGGGATGCTCGCCGAGCGGATCGGGGAGGCGCGGCTCATCCCGCTCTCCGGCGTGCTCGCGGGCTTCCCCCTCGCCGCCCGCGACATGGCGCGCGAGCAGGGCAAGGAGGTCGAGTGCGTCGTGCGCGGCGGCGAGACCGGGGTCGACAAGGCCATCCTGCTCTCGCTCAACGACCCGCTCGTCCACCTCGTCCGCAACTGCGTCGATCACGGGCTCGAGACGCCTGCCGAGCGAGTGCAGGCGGGCAAGCCGCGCGCGGGGAAGATCGTCATCTCCGCGCGGGTGGACGGCGACCTGCTCGCCGTGACCGTGGAGGACGACGGGCGCGGGATCAGCCCGCAGAAGGTCCGCGCCTCCGCGCTGCGCAAGGGGATCATCGGCGAGCAGCAGGCGGCGAGCCTGTCGGCGCGGAACGCGCTCGACCTCATCTTCATGGCGGGGTTCTCGACGCGCGAGCAGGCGGGCGAGACGAGCGGCCGCGGGGTGGGGCTCGACGTGGTGCGCAAGCGCGTCACGGCGCTCGGCGGGTCGGTCACGGTCGAGTCCGAGGTGGGCAAGCGCACGCGGTTCACGCTGCGCATGCCGCAGTCGCTGTCGCTCATGAAGGTCCTCCTCGTCCGCATCGACGAGGACGTCTACGGGATCCCGGCCGTGGACGTGGACAGCGTCGGGCGGCTCGACCCCAAGGAGGCGACGGAGGTCGCGGGCATCCGGGCCGTGCGCTACCGCGGGCGGCTCATGCCGGTAGTCGCGCTCGGGCCCCTCCTCTCGCTCAACGGCGGCCCGCGCTCGAAGCGGCCGCTCGTGGCGTACGTCGACCACGGCAGCGAGGGCGCGGCGGTGGTGGTGGACGGGCTGCACGGCGAGCGCGAGGTGGCGGTGAAGGCGCCCGGGGCGTTCCTCAAGGGCATGCGCTTCGTCACCGGCGCCGCCGCGCTGGAGGACGGGCGCGTCGCGCTGCTCCTCTCGACCCCGGACATCGTGGCCGCGGCCCGCCGGCTCGCCTCGCCGGCCCTGGCGCGCGGCCGCGACCGGCGGCGCCTGCGGGTGCTCCTCGTGGACGACAGCGCGATCGCGCGAGAGGCGGAGGCGGCCCTGCTCCGCTCGCTCGGGCACGAGGTGGACGAGGCGGTGGACGGAGAGGACGGCTGGCGGAAGCTGCAGACCGGCAGCTACCAGCTCCTCGTCACCGACGTGCAGATGCCGGTGCTCGACGGCATCGACCTCACCCGCCGCGTGAAGGCGACGCCGCGGTTCGTGAAGCTGCCCATCGTCATCATGTCCTCGCTCTCCGCGCCCGAGGAGCGCCGCCGCGGCGTGGACGCCGGCGCCGACGCGTACATCGTCAAGGGCGAGCTCGAGGCCGAGAGCCTCGCCGCCACGCTCGAGCGGCTCTGCGGGGTCGGCGCGTGACGCCTCCACAGGCGCGGCAGGTCCGCGTCCTCGTCGCGGACGACTCCGCCCTGTTCCGCGAGCTCCTCGCCGGGGTGGTCGCGGACGGCCCGGGGTTCGAGGTGGTCGCCGTCGCGGCCGACGGACACGCCGCCGCCGCGCTCGCGCGGCAGCACCGGCCCGACGTCATCACCATGGACCTCAACATGCCCGAGGCCGACGGCTACGCGGGCATCGCGCGGATCATGGCCGAGACGCCCACCCCGATCCTGGTCCTCACCGGCAACCCCGCCGAGGCGGTCGGGTTCCGCGCGCTCTCGCTCGGCGCGCTCGACATCCTCGAGAAGCCGCACGCGACGACCGACCTCGAGACGTACGGGCGGCAGCTCCGCTCGCGCCTCAGGCTCCTCGCCGGCGTGAAGGTGATCCGCCACCTGCGCGGGCTGCGCACCGAGGGCGAGCCGCCGCCCCGGCGGAGCGCGGGCGTGGAGCTCGTCGTCATCGGCGCCTCGCTCGGCGGCCCGCGCGCGCTCGTGTCCCTCCTGCGCGGGCTCGCGCCGGTCTTCCCGGCCCCGGTCGCGATCGTGCAGCACATCGCCGACGGGTTCACCGAGGGGCTCGCGGCCTGGCTCGCCGCGGAGACCCGGCTCGACGTGCGGGAGGCGCGGGACGGCGACGTCCTCGCGCCGGGCCGGATCGTCCTCGCCCCCTCCGGCCGTCACCTCGTCGTCGCCGACGGCGCGGTGCGGCTCTCGGACTCGCCGCCGGTCGAGACCTTCAAGCCGTCGGTGACGCCGCTCTTCCTCTCGGCGGCGCGGCAGCACGGCGCGCGCGCCTGCGGCGTGATCCTCACCGGCATGGGCCGCGACGGCGCCGAGGGGCTGCGCGCCATCCGCGCGGCCGGCGGGCCGACGATCGCGCAGGACGAGGCGACGAGCGCGGTGTTCGGGATGCCGCGCGCGGCCATCGAGCTCGGGGCCGTCGATCGCGTGCTCCCGATCGAGGCGATCCCCCGCGCGCTCCAGGAGCTGACCCGGTGAGGCCGATCACGCCGGACGACCTGACGCAGCTCGCCGCGCTCCTCAAGGAGCGGGTGGGCCTGCACGTGCGCCCGGACGGTCACTCGGCGCTGCGCCTCGCCCTCGGCGCCCGGCTGGAGGAGCTCGGGCCCAACGCACCGGACGGGCGCGCGTACGTCGGCCTCCTGCGCTCGCAGGACGGCGGCGACGAGGAGCTCCGGCGGCTGCTCCCGCTCGTCACGGTCGGCAAGACGAGCTTCTTCCGCGACGAGCGCCAGTTCCGCGCGCTCGAGGCGCTGCTCCCCGGCCTCGTCGCGCGCGCGCGCGGCGGCGGCCGGCGCGTCGCGATCTGGTCGGCCGGCTGCGCCACCGGGGAGGAGCCGTACTCGATCGCGATGACCGCGGAGGGCGCCGGGGCGGAGCCCGAGCACCTCGAGCTCCTCGCCACCGACGTGAACCCGGAGGCGGTCGCGCAGGCCGCGCGCGGCGCGTACGACGCCCGGCGCGCGCGCGAGATCCCCCAGCCGCTCCGCGAGCGCCACTTCGACGCCGACGGGGATCGCCACCACGTGCGCGCGAGCCTCAGGCGGTTCATCACCGCGATCCGTCCGCACAACCTGGTCTCGGGCACCATGCCGCGGCCCGAGGGCGGGTGGGACGTCATCTTCTGCCGCAACGTCATCATCTACTTCGACACGCCCACGACGCAGCACGTGCTCACGCAGTTCCTCCACGCGCTCACGCCGGGCGGCTACCTGTTCCTCGGCTACTCCGAGTCGCTCTTCCGCATCTTCGAGGGCTTCGAGCTCACGGAGGTCGCCGGGGCGTTCCTCTACCGGCGCCCGGAGACGCCGCGCACGACGCCGCTCCCGGCCCCGCGCCCGGTTCGCCCCGTCGTCCCGGTGCCGTCCGCGCCGCCGCTCGTGCGCCACGTGTCGCTGCCCCCGGCGGCGCCCCCGCGCCTCCCCACCCCGGCGCCCATCCCGGCGCCGCAGCCGCCGCTCGCGCCCCAGGAGTACCTCGACGCCGCGGTGGCGCTGTTCGCCGACGGCCGCTTCGGCGCCGCGCGCGAGCTGCTCGAGCGGCTCCTCGAGAAGGGCGGCGAGGACCTCGCGGTGCGGCTCACGCTGGCGAACCTGTACGGCATCCTCCGGCAGACCGACCGGGCGCGCGAGTGCTACGTGGCCGCGCTCCAGCTCGAGCCGCTCAGCGCCGAGGCGCACCTCTTCTTCGGGATCCACCTGCTCGAGGAGGGCGAGACCGACGGCGCCGCCCTCGAGCTCTCGCGGGCGCTGTTCCTCGACCCCGACCTCGCGCTCGCGCATTACTGGCTCGGGCGCTGCCGCGAGGCGCAGCGCGATCCCGACCGCGCGCGGCTCGCCTACCGGAACGCGCTCGCCGCGCACGCCCGCCGGCCGGATGGGAAGCGTCAGGCCTTCCTGGGCTACTATCCGGACGTCCCCGAGGACGGCGCCGCCTTCGTCCGGGCCGCGCACTACGCCCTCGCCGCGCTGTGAGGAGAACGATGGCCGAGAAGAAGCGGATCCTGCTCCTCGACGACTCGACGATCACGCTCGAGATGGAGAAGGCCGTGCTCGAGGACCGCGGCTACAAGGTCGCGATCGCCTCGAACCTGCTCGAGTTCCAGGCGCAGCTCGACGGCTTCCAGCCGGAGATCATCCTCACCGATCTCATGATGCCGGACATCTCCGGCAAGGACATCGTCCGCGTCCTGAAGCAGGACTTCCACACCGAGAAGATCCCCATCATCCTCTTCAGCTCGAAGGGCGACGACGAGCTCGCGGAGATCTCCGAGCAGGTGGGCGCCGACGGGTTCCTCTCCAAGTCGCACGGCATCGACCGGCTCGGCGACATGGTCGACGAGATGGTGGACTCGATCCTGTGGTAGGCGCGGTTGCCCGCGGCGCCTTAGAACTCCCCACGATTGCTTGAAGATCCGGGGGAGCGCGTGCTACCTCGGGACGAGGGGCCGCCCGGGGTCGCGGCCGCCGAGAGGAACGCCGCCATGTCCGGCCACAACCGATGGTCCAAGATCAAGCGCCACAAGGAGGCGCAAGGGGCGGCCAAGGGCAAGCTCTTCTCGAAGGTCATCAAGGAGATCACCGTCGCCGCGCGAATGGGCGGCGGGGACCCCGCCGGCAACCCGCGCCTCCGCGCCGCGATCGACGCGGCCAAGGAGGCGAACATGCCGCAGGAGAACGTCACCCGCGCGGTGAAGAAGGGCACGGGCGAGCTCGAGGGCGTCTCCTACGAGGAGGTCGTCTACGAGGGGTACGGGCCGGGCGGGGTGGCGATGATCGTCGAGTGCCTCACCGACAACCGCAACCGGACCGCCGGTGACGTCCGCTCCTCCCTCGCGAAGGGCGGCGGGAACCTCGCCGCCGAGGGCGCGGTGGCGTGGAACTTCGACCGGCGCGGGGTCGTCGAGGTGAAGCCCGGCCCGACCGAGGACGAGGTCACGGAGGCGGCGATCGAGGCGGGGGCCGAGGACGTCGTGAGCCTCGGCGCGGAGGGGTTCGAGGTGCGCACGCTCCCGAACGACCTGCACGGCGTCGCCGCGGCGCTCGAGAAGAAGCTCCCGCTCGGCGCGAGGCGGCTCACCTTCGTCCCCCGGGAGACGCTGCGGATCACGGACCCGGACAAGGCGCGCTCCATGCTGAAGCTCGTGGACATGCTGGAGGACCTCGAGGACGTCCAGAACGTCCACGCCAACTTCGAGATCGACGACGAGCTGATGGAGCGGCTCGCCTGAGGCGGCAGCGGACGGCGTCGAGGGGCGGCGAACGGGCCGGCGGTCCGCACCCGCGGGGTGGGCGCGGGCGGGCCGAGGCGGCGTGAGGCTCCGGGAGGGCTGCGTGCGCGCGTACGAGATCATCCACCGCAAGCGCGACGGAGGGGCCATCCCGCCGGACGCGATCGCCGCGCTCGTCGACGGCTTCACGCGCGGCGAGATCCCCGACTACCAGATGGCCGCCTTCTGCATGGCGGTGTTCTTCCGCGGCATGGACGAGGGCGAGGTCCGCGCGCTCACCGAGGCGATGCTCCGTTCCGGCGACGTGCTCGACCTCTCCGACGTGCCGGGCGCGAAGGTCGACAAGCACTCCACGGGAGGGGTGGGGGACAAGGTCTCCCTCGCCCTCGCGCCGCTCGCCGCCGCCTGCGGCGTCAAGGTGCCGATGATCTCCGGGCGCGGCCTCGGCCACACCGGCGGCACGCTCGACAAGCTCGAGGCGATCCCGGGCTTCCGGGTGGACCTGCCGGTCGAGACGTTCCGCGCGCTGGTCCGCGACGTCGGCGCCTGCCTCGTCGGCCAGACCGAGCGGCTCGCGCCGGCGGACCGGAAGCTCTACGCGCTCCGCGACGTCACCGCGACGGTCGAGTCGATCCCGCTCATCGCCGCGTCCATCATGTCGAAGAAGCTCGCCGAGGGGATCGACGCGCTCGTCCTCGACGTGAAGGTCGGCTCGGGCGCCTTCATGAAGCGGCCCGAGGACGCGCGCGCGCTCGCGCGGACCCTCGCCGGGATCGGCCGCGGCATGGGCAAGCGCGTCTCGGCGCTCCTCACGCGCATGGACGAGCCGCTCGGCCGGGCGATCGGGAACGCGCTCGAGGTCGAGGAGACGCTGGCGCTCCTGTCGGGCGGAGGGCCGCCGGACCTGCGCGAGGTCACCGTCGAGCTCACCGCGGAGATGCTGGTCCTCGGCGACGCCGCGCCCGGCCTCGCCGCCGCGCGGGCGCGGGTCGAGGCGGCCATCGCCGACGGGAGCGGCCTCGCGAAGCTCGAGCAGATCGTCCGCGCCCAGGGGGGCGACGCGGCGGTGCTCCGCGATCCCGGCCGGCTGCCGCGCGCGCCGGCGCGCTACGACGTCGCCGCGCCCGAGGCCGGCTTCGTCACGGAGATCGACGCGGAGGCGCTCGGCCTCGCCGCGGTGGCGCTCGGGGCGGGCCGCGCGCGCGTCGAGGACCGGGTGGACCCGGCGGTCGGGATCGTGGTCGCGAAGAAGCTCGGCGATCGCGTCGAGCGGGGCGAGCCGCTCTGCACGGTGCACGCGGGCGAGCGCAGCGAGGCCCGCGAGCGGATCGCGAGGCGCATCGCGGGCGCCTACCGGATCGGCCCCGCCGCGCCCGCGGCGCGGCCGATCGTCCTCGAGCGATTGTAGGCGGCCGACCATGACCCGAGAGCAGCCAACGAGCGAAGCGGGCCCGCCGGGGCGCGCGAACAGGGGCGAGCCATGACCCACCGCGCCGATCTCTCCACGCGCCTCTCCTACGCCCTCGCCTGGATCCGGGGGAAGACGGACCTCGCGCCCGCGGCCGGGCTCGTGCTCGGCTCGGGCCTCGGGGACTTCGTCGACCGGCTCGAGCGGGCGGTGTCGATCCCCTACGAGGAGATCCCGTCGTTCCCGGTCTCGCGCGTCCCGGGGCACGCGGGGCGCCTGGTCGTCGGCGAGCTCGCCGCGCCGGGAGGGCGGGTCGCCGTCGCCGCGATGCAGGGGCGGGTGCACGGCTACGAAGGCTGGAGCGCGGCGGACGTCGCCTTCGGGGCGCGGGTGCTCTGCGCGATGCCGGTGAAGCTGCTCCTCGTGACGAACGCGGCGGGCGGCGTGAACCCCGCGTACGCCCCGGGCGAGCTCGTCCGGATGGTCGATCACCTGAACCTCTCCGGCATGAACCCGCTCGTGGGCGAGAACGACGAGCGGCTCGGTCCGCGCTTCCCCGATCTGTCGGAGGCGTACGACGCGCGCCTCGGGGCGCTGCTCGACGAGGCCGCCGCCGAGCGCGGCGTTCCGCTCCGCCGCGGCGTCTACGCCTGCATGCCGGGCCCGTCCTACGAGACGCCGGCGGAGATCAGGATGCTGCGCCTGCTCGGCGCGGACCTCGTCGGGATGTCCACGGTGCCCGAGGTCATCGCGGCGCGGCACATGGGCGTGCCGGTCGTCGGGATCTCGGTGGTGACGAACCCCGCCGCGGGGCTCTCGCGGCAGCCGCTCTCGCACGAGGAGGTCGCGGAGACCGCCGGCCGCGTCAAGGACCGGCTGGCCGCGGTCGTGGAAGGGTTCCTCCCCAGAGCGGTTCGTTGAAAAGGGTGGCCCCAGGCTGCTAGCGTCCCTTCCGGAGGGGCGAGCATGGACGATCGTCTGCCACCGAAGAGCGACGCCGCCGACCCGACCGATAAAGAGGCCGAGGCGGACCGGCGCGAGAGCGGGCGCATCCCGATCCACCTGCTGGTGCGCGACGCGGCGCTCGGCGGGTCGTTCGAGCCGTACGAGGGCAACCTCGCCCTCGGCGGCGTGTACTTCGGCGGGCTCCACCCACCCGCGGGGAACCGCGTCCAGCTCCGGTTCCTCATCCCCGGGACGCGGCAGGAGATCGAGGCGTCCGGCGAGGTGCTGCGGGTGTCGCGTGAGGGGCCGCGCTTCGGCGCGCACGTGAAGTTCGTGGACATGCCGCTCGCGGCCGAGCTCGCCATCGCGCGCCTCCTGCAGGAAGAGTGAGCGCGCGCTCCGGAAAGAGCGGCGGCGCGGCCGCGCTCGCCCGCGCCGCCCGCGCCGCGCGCAAGCGCGCCTACGCGCCGTACTCGAGCTTCCGGGTGGGGGCGGCGGTGCGCGCCGGCGACGCGGTTCACGCCGGGTGCAACGTCGAGAACGCGAGCTACGGCCTCACGCTGTGCGCGGAGCGGGTGGCGGTCGCCACCGCGGTGGCCGCGGGCGCGCGCCGGATCGACGCCATCGCCGTGGCGAGCGGGACGGACGAGCCGACGCCGCCCTGCGGGATGTGCCTGCAGACGCTCGCGGAGTTCGCCGGGCCCGAGCTGCCCGTCAGGCTCGTCGGGGCGCGCGGCGGGGCGGTCGACACGACGCTCGGCGAGCTCCTTCCGCGCGCGTTCACGAAGCGCTTCCTCTGAGGGCGCTGCTCGCTCGAGCCGACGTCGCGCACCGCAGCCAGGGCGTCCCCCGGCGCGCAACCGCGCCGTGCGTTTGACGGCGGCCGGCCCGCGCCCTATGAACGGGCGCGATGGACGTGTACCGCTCGCTCGACGAGGCCCGCGCCGCGGGGCGCCTCCGCGGCTCCGCCGTCGCGGTCGGCAACTTCGACGGCGTCCACCTCGGGCACCAGCGGCTCCTCGCGCTCGCCGGCGAGCTCGCCCGCGGCCGCGGCGCCGCCGCGGCGGTCCTCACCTTCGAGCCCCACCCCGTCCGCGTGCTCCGGCCGAAGCTCGCGCCGCCGCTCCTCGTGCAGCTGCCGCGCAAGCTCGAGCTGCTCGCCGCCGCCGGCGCGGACGCCACGATCCTCCAGCCGTTCGATCTCGCCTACGCCGCGACGTCGGCGGAGGCGTTCGTCTCCCGGGACCTGGCGGGCGCGCTCGGCTGCGCGGACGTGGTCGTCGGCTACGACTTCACGGCGGGACACGAGCGCGCGCGGGTGGAGACCCTGCGCGCGCTGCTCGCCCCGCACGGCATCCGGCTGCACGTCGTCGAGCCGGTCACGGTGGACGGCCTCGTCGTCTCGTCGACCAAGGTCCGCGAGTTCCTCCTCGAGGGGAACGTCGAGGCGGCCGCCCTGCTCCTCACCCGTCCGCACGACGTGGACGGCGTCGTGGTGCGCGGGGCGGGCCGGGGGCGCGGCTTCGGCTTCGCGACCGCCAACGTCGAGACGGCCGGGCTCCTCCCCGCGAACGGCGTGTACGCCGTCCGCGCCTGGGTGGGCGGGCAGCCGGGGCCGCGCGGGCTCGAGGGCGCGGTGGTCCACGCGGGCGTGTGCAACGTGGGCGTGAAGCCTACCGTCGAGGCGAGCGCGGCGGTGACCGCGGAGGCCCACCTGTTCGACTTCGTCGGCCGGGACCTCTACGGGGAGCGGATCCGCCTCGCCTTCGTCGCGCGGCTGCGGGACGAGCGGCGTTTCCCGTCCGTGGAGGCGCTCCGGGCCCAGATCGCCGAGGACGCGGAGCGCGCGAGAGAGGTCCTGGACAAGGCGCCCATGTAGGCCGGGCTCCGTGATTTACCCTCTCGAATCGCGTACTTACGGTAGCCGCTTCCTTGACCCCTCGCCGAGCTGCCTGCTAAGTTCGCGGAGCTTCACGGCCTTCTCGCGCGCTCCACCCCGAGGGATCTTCACGCATGTCTGGACGGCTCGGCGAACTCCTGGTCCGGGAGAACCTCATCTCCCTGCAGCAGCTGCAGAAGGCCCAGGACGAGCAACGCAAGACGGGCGGCCGCATCGGATCGCTCCTCGTGCGCAGCGGCGCCATCGCCGAGCACGACCTCACGAGCTTCCTCTCGAAGCAGTACGGGGTCCCGGCGATCTCGCTCAAGGACTTCGACATCGACGAGGAGGTCCTGAAGCTCATCCCCAGGTCGACCGCCGAGAAGCACCAGGTCGTGCCGGTGAACCGCGCCGGCGCCTCGCTCATCGTCGCGATGAGCGATCCGTCGAACATCTTCGCCATCGACGACATCAAGTTCCTCACCGGCTACAACGTCGAGGTCGTGGTCGCCTCCGAGCAGGCGATCAAGGAGGCCATCGACAAGCACTACATGGAGAAGGGGCCGAACCTCGAGGAGGTGATGGCGGGGTTCGACGACGGCGACATCTCGGTGGTCGAGGCCGAGGGCGACGACATCAACGCCGTCGACCTCGAGAAGAGCGCGGAGGAGGCGCCGGTCGTCAAGCTGGTGAACCTCATCCTGCTCGACGCCATCAAGAAGGGCGCCTCCGACATCCACATCGAGCCCTACGAGAAGGACTTCCGCGTCCGCTTCCGCATCGACGGCTCGCTGTACGAGGTGATGAAGCCGCCGATGAAGCTGAAGAGCGCCATCATCTCCCGCCTCAAGATCATGTCCGAGCTCGACATCAGCGAGCGGCGGCTCCCGCAGGACGGCCGCATCAAGCTGAAGCTCGGCAAGGGCAAGGAGATGGACTTCCGCGTCTCCGTCTGCCCGACGCTGTTCGGCGAGAAGGTGGTGATGCGCCTCCTCGACAAGTCGAACCTCCAGCTCGACATGACGAAGCTGGGCTTCGAGGAGCAGCAGCTCAAGGACTTCATGGAGGCGATCGACCGCCCGTACGGGATGGTCCTCGTCACCGGCCCGACCGGCTCGGGCAAGACGACGACGCTCTACTCCGCGCTCTCCAAGCTGAACGAGGTCGCCTGGAACATCTCGACCGCCGAGGACCCGGTCGAGTTCAACTTCTTCGGGATCAACCAGGTCCAGATGCACGAGGACATCGGCCTCAACTTCGCGGCCGCGCTGCGCAGCTTCCTCCGCCAGGACCCCGACATCATCATGGTCGGCGAGATCCGGGACTTCGAGACCGCGGAGATCGGGGTGAAGGCCGCGCTCACGGGCCACCTCGTGCTCTCGACGCTCCACACGAACGACGCGCCGGGCACGGTCTCGCGCCTCCTCAACATGGGCATCGAGCCCTTCCTCGTGACGGCCTCGCTGAACGCGATCGTGGCGCAGCGGCTCTGCCGCCGGCTCTGCGCCGAGTGCAAGCGGCCCGCGCAGGTGGACGACCAGGCGCTCCTCGACGCCGGGTTCGCGCACGAGGAGATCGGCACCTTCCAGCCGTTCGAGCCCGTCGGGTGCAGGACCTGCAACGACCGCGGCTACAAGGGCCGCGTCGCGGTGTACGAGGTGATGCCGCTCTGGGACGGCCTCAAGGAGCTCGTCATCCAGGGCTGCTCGACCGCGGAGCTGAAGCAGGAGGCGATCCGGCTCGGCTTCCGGACGCTGCGAATGAGCGCGCTCAACAAGGTGAAGCTCGGCGTCACCACCCTCGCCGAGGCGGTGGGCAACACCGCGCCGGACAAGTTCTAGCCCCGAAGGCACGAAGGCGAACGAAGACTTGGCCAACCTGCACCAGCTCCTCAAGGCGATGGTCGAGAAGGGGGCCTCCGACCTCCACATCACGACCGCCTCGCCGCCGCAGCTCCGGATCGACGGCAAGCTCGTGCCGCTCAAGACGCCGCCGCTCACGCCCGTCGAGACGAAGCAGCTCTGCTACTCGATCCTCACCGACGCCCAGAAGCACAAGTTCGAGGAGGAGAGCGAGCTCGACCTGTCGTTCGGCGTCAAGGGGCTGTCGCGCTTCCGCGCGAACGTCTTCATGCAGCGCGGCGCGGTCGCGGGCGCGTTCCGCACGATCCCGTTCAAGATCCTCACCTTCCAGGACCTCGGCCTGCCGCCCATCGTCGCCGAGCTCGCGAAGAAGCCGCGCGGGCTCGTGCTCGTGACCGGCCCGACCGGCTCCGGCAAGTCGACGACGCTCGCGTCGATCATCGACAAGATCAACACCGACCGGCACGAGCACATCATCACCATCGAGGATCCGATCGAGTACCTCCACCCGCACAAGAACTGCGTGGTGAACCAGCGCGAGGTCGGGGCGGACACCCAGTCGTTCAAGAAGGCCCTCAAGTACATCCTGCGCCAGGATCCGGACGTGGTGCTCGTCGGCGAGATGCGCGACCTCGAGACCATCGAGGCGGCGCTCGTCATCTCCGAGACCGGCCACCTCGCGTTCGCGACCCTGCACACGAACAGCGCGGTCCAGACGATCAACCGCATCCTGGACGTCTTCCCGCCCTACCAGCAGCCGCAGGTCCGCGCGCAGCTCTCGTTCGTGCTCGAGGGCGTGCTCACGCAGAACCTCCTGCCCCGCGCGGGCGGCCCGGGGCGCGCGCTCATCATCGAGGTGATGGTCCCGAACCCCGCCATCCGGAACCTCATCCGCGAGGACAAGATCCACCAGGTGTACTCGCAGATGCAGGTCGGCCAGACCAAGTTCGGCATGCAGACCTTCAACCAGAGCCTCGCGCTGGCGTACGCGAGGCGGCTCATCACGCTCGAGGAGGCGATGGGCCGGTCCTCGGATCCCGAGGAGCTGAAGAACCTCCTCGCGAGCGGCGCCGGGATGCGCCCGCCCCCGGCGCCGGCGCGCTGACCACGATTTCGACCCGCGGGCGACCCTCGGCTAGGATCGGCCCGCACCCCGCGAGGAGCTCATGGCACAGGCCGCAGCCGCGAACGCGAAGACGAAGGCCGCGCCTGCGCCCAAGCAGGTGCCGGTCTGGAAGTGGTCGGCGAAGACCAAGCAGGGCGAGGTGAGGTCCGGCGAGATGGAGGCAGGCGACGCGTCGGCGGTCGAGGCGCGCCTCCGCCAGATGGGCCTCGAGCCGACGCGGGTCCGCAGGAAGCCGAAGGACCTCTTCATCCCGGGCTTCGGCCCGAGCGTCGGGACGAAGGACATCCTCGTCTTCACCCGGCAGTTCTCGGTGATGATCGACGCGGGCCTCCCGCTCGTGCAGGCCCTCGACATCCTCGCCACCCAGGCGGACAACCCGGCGTTCAGGAAGGTCCTCACGGCGGTCAAGGTCCGCGTGGAGTCCGGCTCCACCTTCGCCGACGCGCTCGCCGAGCACCCCAAGGCCTTCGACGAGCTCTTCGTCCAGCTCGTGCGCGCCGGCGAGATCGGCGGCATCCTCGACACCATCCTCCAGCGGCTCGGCGCGTACATCGAGAAGAACGAGAAGCTGAAGCGGCGCGTGAAGGGCGCGATGGTCTACCCGTCCATCGTCCTCACCGTCGGCGTGGGCGTGACGGTCGTGCTGCTCGCCTTCGTCACCCCGACCTTCGAGAAGATGTTCAAGGACTTCGGCGGCGCGATGCCGGCGCCGACGCAGTTCCTCATCGACCTGTCGCATGGCCTGCGCGACAACTGGTACTGGTACCTCGCGGTCCCCATCGCGATCGTGATCGCCTTCAAGGTGTTCACGAGCAACCCGCGCGGCGTCGAGAAGTGGCACGCGTTCGTGCTCAAGATGCCGCTGTTCGGGTCGCTCGTGCGCAAGGTGGCGGTCGCCCGGTTCACCCGCACGCTCGGGACGATGCTCTCGTCCGGCGTGCCCATCCTCGACGCCCTCCAGATCGTCGCCCGCTCCGCCGGCAACAAGATCATCGAGAAGGGCATCATGTACGTCCGCGCGAAGATCTCGGAGGGCAAGAACATCGCCGGCCCGCTCGCCGAGACCAAGGTCTTCCCGCCGATGGTCGTGCAGATGATCGGCGTCGGCGAGGCGACGGGCGCCATGGACGCCATGCTGAACAAGATCGCCGACTTCTACGACGACGAGGTCGACGTCGCCGTCGCCGGCCTCACCGCCATGATCGAGCCGGTCATGATGGTGTTCCTGGGCGGGATGGTCGGCGGGTTCCTCGTCGCCATGTACCTCCCCATCTTCAGCATCGCCGGCAACATCAAGTAGCGGGGCGCCGTGGAGCCGACCGCCGCCGCCCTCGCCACGGAGCCCGCGGCGGAGCCGCCGGCCGCCGCGCCTCGCGACGGGCTTCGCCGGAAGCTCGGCTGGCTGACGCTGTTCCGCGTCGTCACGGTGACGGTGCTCCTCGCCGGCACCATCGTCGTGAACCTCGAGCTCGGCCCCGTCATCGAGCGGGACCTCCTGCCGCTCTACGCGGTCGTGGCGGCGACGTACCTCGTCGCGCTCGCCACCGCGCTCGCGCTCCGGGCCGGCCGGGGCCTGACCTCGCTCGCCTACGCGCAGGTGGTCCTAGACGTGCTCGTCGCGACCGCGGTCGTCGCGGTGACCGGGTACTCCGCGTCGGTCTTCGTCGTGATCTTCTCGATCGGCGTCGTGAACGGCGCGATCCTGCTCTTCCGGCGCGGCGCGCTCTTCGCGGCCGCGCTGGCGGTCCCCGCCTACCTCGCCGTGGCGCTCCGGGTCGACCCGCACGGCGCGGACGTCTCGCGCACCACGCTCCTCGTCCACGCCGCCTCGTTCGTGGCGGTCGCGATCCTCTCCTCCTACCTCGCCGAGCAGCTCCGCTCGGCGGGCGAGCGCATCGTCGCGCAGGAGGGGGCCCTCGCCGAGATCACCGCGCTCCACGAGTCCATCGTGGCGTCGCTCACGAGCGGGCTCATGACGCTCGACCTCGCCGGCAAGGTCACCTACCTGAATCCGGCCGGGGAGCTGCTCACGGGCCTCCGCCTGGAGGAGGTGCGCGGGCGGCCCGCGACCGAGCGGTTCGGCGCCTTCCGCGCGGCGACGCCGCGCGGCGAGGTCGAGTGGACGGGCCCCTCCGGGCGGCCTCTCCGGCTCGGGTACTCGGCGTTCCCGCTGCGCGGCCCGGCGGCCGCCGCGATCGGCAGCGCGGTGATCTTCCAGGACCTCACCGCCCTCCGGGAGATGGAGAACGCCGTCCAGCGCAGCCGCCGGCTCGCGGACCTGGGCCGGGTGGCGGCCGGGCTCGCCCACGAGCTCCGCAACCCCCTCGCCGCGATGAGCGGCTCCCTCGAGCTCCTGCAGACGAACGCGGCGCTCCCGCCCGACGAGCGCCGGCTCATGGACATCGTGCTCCGGGAGGCGGCGCGGCTCGACGGGCTCGTGAACGATCTGCTCGAGTACACCCGCCCGGCGCCGCTCCGACGCGTCCGGACCGACCTCTCCGTCGTCCTCGACGAGGCGCTGCGGGTGTTCGCGAACGATCCGACCGCCGCGCGCGTGACCGTCGAGCAGGACCTCTCGCCCGTGACGGTCGCCTGCGACCCGGACCAGACGCGCCAGGTGTTCTGGAACCTCCTCGTGAACGCCGCCCAGGCGGCCGCCGCGCGCGAGGGCGGGGCCGGGCGCGTGCGCGTCGCCTGCGGGCCCGACGTGAAGGGCGCGCGCCTCGTGGTCGAGGACGATGGGCCGGGGATCCCCGCCGCCGACCTGCCCCGCATCTTCCTCCCGTTCTTCACCACCAAGCGGAACGGCACCGGCCTCGGGCTCCCCACCGTCCAGCGCGTCGTCGACGCGCACCGCGGCAGCGTGACGGTGGACTCGTCTCCTGGGCGTGGGACGCGCTTCGTGGTCCTGCTCCCGCGTGAGGGCGCGGACGGGGGCGGCGTAGGAGTCCCGGGTTAGGATGCGCCGTGGCCTCGATCCTGGTCGTCGACGACGAGTCGTCCATGCGCGACATGCTCGAGATCCTGCTCCGCAAGCAGGGTCACGAGGTGCACCTCGCGGCTGACGCGCCGGGAGCCGTGGCGCGCGCCGCCCAGGGCGACCTCGACCTCGTCGTGACCGATCTCCGGCTCGGCGCCGGCACCGGGATGGACGTCCTCGCGGCCGTGAAGACGCACTCGCCCGCGACCGAGGTGGTCATCGTCACGGCGTTCGCGACGGCCGAGAACGCCATCCAGGCGATGAAGCTCGGGGCGTACGACTACGTCCTGAAGCCGTTCAAGCTCGACGAGCTGAAGCTCGTGGTCGCGAAGGCGCTCGAGCGGCGCGCGCTCGTCGCGGAGAACCGCGCGCTCCGCCACCGCGCCGGCGCGACCTTCGCCGAGCCCGAGCTGCTCGGCCGCTCCGCCGGCATCGAGGAGGTCCGCTCGCTCGTGGAGCGGGTCGCCCGCTCCCGCTCGACCATCCTCGTGATGGGCGAGAGCGGCACCGGCAAGGAGGTGGTCGCGCGGGCGATCCACCGCGGCGCCGGCCCCGACCGGCCGTTCGTGGCCATCAACTGCGGCGCCATCCCCGAGGGGCTCCTCGAGAGCGAGCTCTTCGGCCACGAGAAGGGGAGCTTCACCGGCGCGACGGAGGCCAAGGCGGGCCTGTTCGAGGTCGCCGGGACGGGCACGCTCTTCCTCGACGAGGTCGGCGAGCTGCCGCCCCAGCTCCAGGTGAAGCTCCTCCGCGCGCTGCAGGAGCGCCGCGTGCGGCGCGTGGGCGGGCAGAGCGATCTCGCGGTGGGCGCGCGCATCGTCGCCGCGACGAATCGCGAGCTCGCCGAGGACGTGCAGCGCGGGCGGTTCCGGGAGGACCTCTTCTACCGGCTCAACGTCATCCAGATCCGCGTCCCAGCGCTGCGCGAGCGCAAGGAGGACGTGCCGCTCTTCCTCGAGCACTTCCTCGCGCGCTTCGCCGCCGAGGCGGGACGCCCGGTGCCGCGCCTCTCGCCCGAGGCCGAGGGCGCGCTCCTCGCGCACGACTGGCCCGGCAACGTGCGCGAGCTCGCGAACGTGGTCGAGCGCGCGGTGACGCTCGCCGGGGAGGCGGAGACCATCGACCCCTCCGTGCTGCCGCCCGCGCTCCGCGGTCGCGCGGCGGCGCTGCCCGACGCGCAGGCGCAGCTCCCCGACGCCGGCATGGACCTCCAGGCGCACCTCGACGCGATCGAGCGTCACCTGCTGGAGCAGGCGCTCGCGCGCACCGGCGGCGTGAAGACCGAGGCGGCGCGCCTCCTCAGCCTCACCTTCCGCTCGCTGCGCTACCGGCTCGCGAAGTTCGGGATCGGCCGCGACTGATGGCGCCGCCCCGACTCGCCGCGGCTCACTTGCAGGTGTTCGGCGCGCTCGGGTTGTGGCGGCAGTCGTGCAGCTGCTTCGAGACCTGGATGACCCCGTAGCTCGGGACCGGATCGCGGCTCACCGCGGTCGAGACGTTGGACGCCCCCTTCTCGGGGTTCACCGCCGTGAGCCCGACCTGCACCTGTCCCTTCTGGTTCACGAACACCGTCGCCTGATCGCCCATCGTCGGCACGAGCGTGTTCTGCGCCCGGGCGAACACGGCGGTGCCGCCCTCGTCGAGGACCGGGCTCCCCCTCACCGGATCGACGATGTAGTGGTAGGCGACGCGCCGGTTCACCGCGGTGCACTGCGCGACCTGACAGCTCGACCCGGACTTGCGCGTCACGCCGGCCTGCGACGCGGTCTGGATCGTGTTCCAGGAGAGCCAGCGGAACAGGGCAGTCGTCGACGAGGTGCGCTCGTCGTACCGGGAGACGGGGTAGGTGTGGTCGTCGGCGGTCATCGTGCCGTCGTGGTTGTAGTGGAGCGCCCAGCCCGCGTCGGTGGCGGAGGCGAAGGGGCCGGCGGTGTCGTTCCCGTCGATCAGCACGAGCGGCGTCGCGGTGTCGCCCGAGCCCGTCAGCTTGATCCGGTTCGTGTCGTAGGTCTTCGCCTCGGCGGCGGTGCGGAACACCGGGCGCAGGTTGTCATCCCCGAAGACGCGCGCGGAGATGAACCAGTTGTCCCGCTGGATCGGGGAGGTGGAGTCGCCCAGGTTGAGCAAGAGGCCGTTCGTGCCGGAGCGGGTGCACGAGAGCCCGGCCGACGAGTCGGAGCAGGCGACGGTGACGTTCTTCTCGGTGTCGTTCGCGCCCGTGCAGTCGATCGAGACCTTCGCCTGGGCGGAGAGCGTGCACGCCGTGGCGCTCGGCTCGGTCTGGCTGCGCGTGGAGGAGAGGGCGCCCGTGGCCGTGCACGCGTTCAGGGTCGCGGCTCCGGACTCCTTGCCGAGCCCGGTCGACCAGATGGAGTTCGTGGCGTCCGCGATCGTGACGGTGCAGCCGCGCTGCACGCAGGCCCGGACGTTGTCCGGGCCGCAGGTGCCGCCGAACCGGTCGAGCAGGTTGTAGCGATCGCCCGTGCCAGCGAACGTGCGCAGGATGCCCCCGGGGATGGCGGCGTTCGCGGTGATGTAGAAGAACGGCTGGCCCGCGCAACCCTCCAGCTCGAACGCGCGCGCGCCGTACCAGTTCGTCACCTTCTTGGTGCCCGCGTCGAGCTCGCCCGGATCGCTGAAGCGGAGCACCCACAGCTGGCCGGCGGCGTCTCCGAAGGTGGCCGTGTCGAAGTAGCCGTCGTTGGGCGAGGACTCCAGCCGGCGGGCGCTCTTGCCCCACACGACCATGGCGGCAGTGGCCGGCACCGGCGCGCGGAGCTTCCAGCGCGGATCGTCCGTCGCGGGGGCGGGGCTCTCCTGCTGGGTGGGAAGGCTGAAGTCGAAGAGCTCGTCGCCCGTCCAGACGTCCACCATGTGCACGCCGCGGCCGCGGACGAACTGCGGATCGAAGCCACCGGAGAGGAGCGCGACCCAGCGCTCGTGATACGGCACGGCGGTGGTGGTGCCCGTCATCGCGCCCGGGACGGACATGGTCAGCGTCGACTGCGGGAGGTTCCCGAACAGTCCGTTCGAGGTCGAGTCGGACTTGATGCGTACGGGGCCGATGGGCGGCCCGACGGGCAGGAAGTCCGCGTAGGTCGCGCCGAACGAGAGCGACTCCTTGTCGGTGGGCTGGGGGTAGATCCAGAGGAACCTGGGCGCCTGGTGGCCGGTCTCCGACGGCAGCTTGGTCGCGTCCGTCAGGTCGAGGCCGAAGTAGTGCGTCCCGCCGCGCCGCTCGGCGACCACGGCGACCGTGTGGAACTCCGCCTTGCCCTTCTTGCCGTCCTTGAGGGCCGAGGCGGAGCCGAGGGCGTTCTCCGTGCCGTCCACCCAGACGTCGCGCACCATGGGCGAGCCGTCCACGAACAGCTGGTGCCCCTGGAGCAGGAGCCCGACCTTCGGCAGCAGGTCCGGCGGGAGGAGCGCCCACAGCTCCGCCCCGGTGCCGCGCGTGTAGTAGCCGTTGAAGGGAGGCTTCCTCTCGTCGATCCCGGTCGTCGTGGGATCGTCCGCATCCGCGACCCAGGCACCGCCGTCGAACGCGTGCAAGAGCCCGTCGTTCGCGCCCACCACCACGACCTTCCGGCGGTTCTTGTACGTGTCGCTCTTCGCGTACCCGGCGTACGCGTCCTCCGTGCTGGAGAGATCCGGGACGGGCGTTCCCCAGAGCGAGGTGAGGCACTGGTTGTGGAGGCCGTTCGGGCACAGGATGCCGTCGGGCGGGAGGGGCGGGTCGACCACCACCGGCGCGGAGTGGAAGATGTCGCCGAGCATGAGGAAGCGATTCGGCAGCGTGTCCTGCCCCGCGTCGTCGGCGGCCTTCGGCCAGAGCCCCTGGTCGGGCTTCGCCTCGTTCTCGTTGAAGACGTCCGCACCCAGCACGTAGCGGATGAGGGTCTTCGCGCAGAAGAGGCGCGTCGCGGAGACGGCGTTCGCGGTGAGGGCGTCGCCGGCCGCGCCGAGCTTCAAGGCGAGCTGGGTGCACACGCCGCTCTCGAGGGCGAGGTAGGGAAGGAGCTTCGTCGCGACGATGTCGTTGGGCTCGAGGCGGAACACCGTGTCGTAGGCGTCGATCTTGCCGTCGGGCGTGGCGCCGCTCGGGCCGGCGTCGTCCACGACGGTGTAGACGCGGCGGTCCGTCAGCCAGCTCGGCGCCCGCATCGCCTTCTGCGCGTCCCAGTACTCGGCGGCGGCGCCCGTGCCCGCGACGGCGCAGGTTCCGCCCTTCGCAATGCACGCCGAGGCCTGGTAGCAGGGCGCCGCGTCCGGCGGGTCGTTCTTGCGGAAGGCGCCCGTTCCGTCCTCCTGGATGAAGTCGCCGTCCTTGTCCTTGAGGAAGACGCTCAGGCACTTGCCGTCGCAGTCGAGGTCGCCCGCGCCGGTCCCGTCCGCCGTCTCCTGGCAGGCGTTGATGAACTCGCTGTAGAGCTCGTAGCGGAGGAGATGGCCCTGCCAGAGCCGATCGCTGGGCGCGCCGGGCTCGAAGCGCGGCACGATCACCGACTGGCCAGAGGTCGTCTGCAGGGTGGAGACCGTCGCCACGCTGAACGACGTGGAGCGCTCGCTGATGGTGAGGAACATGTTCTCGAGCGCCTGCTTGAGCGTCGGGGCGTCGTTCGCCACCTCGTAGGCGCCGCCGCCCATCCGCGCGACGGACTGGAGCATGGTCGCGCCGTCGTCGATGGCGCCGAGCCCGAGCGTGTACACGTCGAGGACCTGCTTGCCGCCCATGGCGGCGCAGTCCTCGGTGCTCTCGTTGTTCCGCCGGAGATCGAAGTTGTGCAGGTACCACGCGACGCGGATCGGGTTGTTGAGCCAGTCCTTCTCGGCGGGGAACTTGGCGCAGTCGGTACAGAGCGAGGTGGGGATCCCGGTCGCGTCGGTGGTGTCCGGGACGACGCCCGTCGTCGTCGCGCCGGCGTACTGGGTCTCGGCTGCGGTCGCGTCGACGCTCCCCGCGGGCAGCGCGTTGCCCTCGGTCGAGGCGGGCGCGCGGTCCAGCATGACGATGACGGAGCTCGCCTGGCACGCGTAGCAGATCGACTGCTGGTTCGTGGACGCGCCGCTCCCGGTGGTGCCGGTGTTGGCGTTCCAGGTGGTGCCGAGGTCGAACCAGGGCAGCTCGGGCGTGTGGTAGTACTGCCCGATGTCGAGCAGCGCGCGCGCGAGCGGGGCGCCCTTGTTGAAGTGGAACGAGTTGATCTCGTTGATGTAGGTGCTGCGCGAGGCCGTCCAGTTCGAGTCCGGCTGATCGCAGGTCGGCGCGAGCGACATCCACTCGCCGGAGGTGTGGTCCGCGCCGGTGTCGCCGAAGTGCGCGAGGCCCATGCGCACGTTCGCCTTGTCCTTCACCACGTCCTTGATGATCTTGCGCGCCACGACGAACTTGGGCGGGTAGAAGTTGAGCCAGTTCCCCAGGAAATAGATCGACGGATAGGTGACGTTCGCGACGCCGTCCACCGTGGTCCGGAACTGCCTCCCGTCCAGGAAGAAGCCGCGCGTTCGCAGGCACGACGCGCAGATGCTCGCCTTGGACACCGCGCCCTGATCCGCGTTGCCGTAGGTGTTGCTGCAGAAGTTGTCGACGGCGAGGATGGTGCCGCTCTTGCGCGCCGCCGGGTTGACGCTCTGGGCGGTCCAGCCGTCGCTCGCGTTGACCGGCAGCCCGGCCGGCGTCTCGACGACGGTGTCGTGGTAGACGAGGTCCTTGTCGAAGAAGTTCGTCCGGGCCCCGCACGCGACCGTGTCGCCGTTGCTCCCGCAGTAGAAGTCGGGGTCGTAGCCGCCCGGATGGCTCGTGTCGAAGGCGGGGACGGTGGCGTTGACTCCCTGGGAATAGTAGGGGCACGCCTTCCCCTCGGCGGCGTAGTCGATGGACGCGCTGTAGGTGCCGGCGGCACCCGCGGTGGCGACCTGGCCGCAGGGGGACTGGAACGAGCGCTCTCGCAGCCACTGGAGGAGAGAGCCGTCGCCCAGGTAAGCCGCGGACACGGGATCGTCCCCGCACCCCATCACCGGGCAGCCCGCCATCAGGTCGCAGTCCGCGTCGAACGGCCTCATCGTCGGGATCGCGTCGAGCGGGTTCTGGAGAGGCGGACGCGTCCCGGGGTACGACGAGGGGCCGTTCGGCGGCAGGCGGCGCATCGAGGTCGGGTTGCCGAGCAGGATGAAGATGTTCGGGACCCCGCCCGCGCTCGTGAAGAAGGTCGCGTCCTCCGGGTCGGCGCCGTTGAGGAGCGTGTCCGTGTAGCTCGTCGCGACGAGCCCACGAGCGGCCGCGGGGGTGAAGCAGGTCTCGGCCGGAGCGTCCGCGGCGGGGAGCAGGAGGGCGGCCGCCGCCGCGGCGGCGGCGAATCGGAGCGCGTTTCGTCGTGAGGAGAGCATGCGCGGAGCCTCGAGCTAGAACAGGGCGAACCGCATCGCGAACTCGACCTCGAGCTCGCGGTTCTGCGCGTCGGTGCACCGCGCCACGACGCGGTAGGCGCGGCCGGAGGTGAGCGCGTCGGGCGACGCGGTGCGGTTCGTGAGGTCCACGACGGGCGTGGGTGCGCCGTCGCTGACCGCCTTCTCGACGGCGAGCACCACCTCGTTCACCTTCATGGCCTCGGTGGACCCGTAGTGCGCGGGCGCCTGGAGCTTGCCGATCCCCGAGATCTCGAGGGGCGTGGTGAGCAAACCGTCGCTCGAGAGGTAGCGGGGGCCGTAGCGCGCGATCTCGGCCCAGATCTTCGCCCGGGCCGCCTGCGCGCAGGCCGTCAGCTGGTCCACGCGGGACATGGCCGAGGCGTTCTGGCGCTCCTGCGAGGACAGGAGGACGGCGGCGGCGCCGATGACGGAGAGCACCGCGAGCATGATGAGCGCGATGAGGAGGGTGCTGCCGCGGGGTGCCGCGCGAGGTCTCATGGAGGCGTTCCTAGAAGAACACCATGCCCTGCGAGAGCATGTTGGGGAGGGCGATGGTGGCCTCGAAGGCGACGCGCTCGTAGCCGTCTCGCACGCCGGCGGCGCCCGCCCAGCTCGGCACCGCGGACTGGTTGAGCCGCAGGATGGGCGGCGTGCCCCTGTCGTTCGGATCGGGCTCCGGCGAGCGCGCGACGATCGCGATGCGCACCGCGCGGATGTTGGCCTGATGGTCCGTCAGGCGCTCGGGATCCGGCGGGTTCATGAGGTACCGGTACCAGCTCGTCGGTGAGTAGAGGCTCTCGTCGGGCGCCGGCGCCGCCCCGGGGAACTGCAGGGTCGTGAGCGCGTCCGAGCTGGACGCCGACCCGGGCGCGCCTGCGGTGAGCGTGATCGCCGTGCCCGAGGTCGCGCCGACGACGGAGCCGTTCGCGAGCACGTAAGCGATCTGGATCGACTCGATGCCCTCCGCGACGAACTCCTCGTCCGCCTGGTCCACGGCGTTGCTCCCGGCCGAGTCCACGCCGCGATCGAGGACCAGGAACGGATCGGTCTGCGTACCGACCGTGACCGGACGCACGTGCAGGCGGTAGCGGTCGATCTCGAAGACCCGCGCCGTGCCGGTCTGGAAGCAGACGTCCGTGGTCGCGTCCTGGCGCTTGAAGGGATCGCCGCTGACCGCCGCCTCGAGCGGGACCGCGACGGCGCCGCCGCCGGCGGGCGCAGGCGTGGTCGTGCTCACCGTGAAGTAAGCATACTGGCTCGCCCCTTCGCAGACTGCCTGCAGGATCCGGCCCTTGCGGAAGACGTCGCCGTCGCGAGCCTGGATGTTCGCCACCGCGGTCGTCACGCCCGCGGTCGTGAGCGTCCAGGCGTGTCCCGTAGGCGTCCCCGCCCCGGTGGGCGGGATCCAGTAGGAGGGATTTCGCGCATAGAAGACGAGCTCGTCCGAGTCGTCGGTCCGGTCCCGCTTGCAGGCGCCGGAGGCCTGCAGCAGGGCCGGGCACGGGCCGGAGCCGTAGCGGTCGAGGTCGATGGCGAGCGAGGGCGCCATGCCGTAGCCGGCGAGTGGAAGCTTCTGCTCGAGGAAGAGCAGCGCGTTACGAGCCGACGACTGCGCCGCTCGGACGCGGTGCCCGTCCGTGTACGCCTGCTGCTGCGCCTGCACGACCGCCACGATCCCCACGAGCACGACGGCGGACACCGTCATTGCGACGAGGAGCTCGACCAGCGTGACGCCGCGTGGGGAGGGGCGAGAGCGCATGGAGGTCACCGGTACGCCGCCGCGTAGGAGAGGGCGAGCCCCGCGTTCGAGCGCTGCGAGAGGACCACCACCTCGCGCGGAGAGCCGTTCCAGCGCTCGTGGTAGATGACCGACACGGCGATCACCTTGCTCGCGGAGGCTCCGCTCGCGGTGCCTTCGGCCGAGTAGTTCCAGACCGTCCAGGCCCGGCGGTAGAGCGGCTTGCCGGCCTCCAGCGGGTCAGCCTCGAGGGAGCTGTCGAGGCGCGCACCCGGGACCGCCATCGCGTCGCTCCAGGTGTGGACCAACGTTCCGGTGGTGCCGGCGCCGAGCCGCCGTCCGAACCCCGCCGGAGGGGTCGCGGTCGCGGCGGGTCCCGAGAGCCGGCCCTGCGCGTCGTCGAACGGCAAGGCCTCCAGCGCGCCGGCGAGCTCTGTCGCGAGCTGCGACGCGATCGTCTGCGCCCGCGCGCCCGAGTTCGAGGTGATCCCCATGATCTGCAGCTGCATCATCCCGAGCAGGCCGACGCTCAGGATCGCGAGCGCGATCATCACCTCGAGGAGCGTGAAGCCGCGCCGATCGAATGGACGCAGGCGATGGCGCTCGGGTGCGGGCATCCACATGGCAGCTCCTATTGCGCGGCGAACGTGCGGACGATGCCGGCCGGGAACGCCACGACCACGCCCCTGCGATCCCGCGCGGCGGACTCGACGTCGGTGGTGAGCGCGAACGCGTACCCGGGCTTGCCGGTGGCCCCCTCGGCAGACACGCTCCCGTCTCGAGCGAACCGGAAGGCGAACCGCCGCTTGCCTGAGACGGTCGTGGTCAGGGTGGAGTCGAACAGGGGGATCGCGTCGAACGGCACGGGTGGCGCCGCGGTGGCGCCGCCGTCCAGGGCCACGTCCTTCGGCAGCGCGACGTCGTCGACGTACTCCGCGTTCGTCGCCGCGCTCGCTGGGTCGAAGCCGCCGAGCGTCCAGGAGGGGGTCGGATTCCGGAGGATGAAGTACCGGGTGCAGTCCGACGGAGCGAAGACGCCGCACGCGCCTGGGTTCGCGCCGTCGACGAGCACGACGAGGTAGTCGGCCTGATCTGAGATCGCTTTCGCCTTGAGGCCGGAGAGCTTCAGGGCGAGCTCGAACGTGGCGCTGGAGAGGTTCGCGTTGCGCTTCGCCATCTGGGAGACGCCCACCGCGATGCCCGCCAGGACGCCGACGATGGCGAGGACCGTCATCAGCTCGAGGAGCGTGAAGCCCTGGTTGCGGCGCATGTGGTCGCACGAAGCAAGCCGCAGGCCTGCGCGGGCGTGACGAGCGCCTAGGCACGTCGCGGGCTTGGCGCTACGCGGCGAGCCTCGCGGCGCGAAGGGACGCTACTCGTTGCAGGCGTCGCTACAGTTTGCATGTGGGAGTCCTGGGGCCGCGAGCCGGGGGAACGTTTGCGCGCGGCCAGGGGCTCTGCGACCATGACGAATCGTGTTCGACATCGGGCGAGGCGACGCGGCGCGTCGCGAATCGGAAGACCTGCGGCCGAGCACCGCCGCGCGTCGGGATCGACGCGATGCCGGCGGCACGTCGTCGGGCGCGGAGGATGGCGCCTGGGCGCATCGCTATCCGCTGGCAGTTGTGGGTCTCCTGGCGTTCCTGGCCTACTCCGACTCGTTCACGGGCGCGTTCGTCTTCGACGACCTCCAGCACGTCCGGGACAACCCCCTCATCCGCGATCTGGGCGCGATGGCGAGCTGGAGCGGCTACCAGGCGCTCCCCAATCGCTTCGTAGGTAACCTCACCTTCGCCGCCAACTACGCGCTCGGACGGCTGAGCGTCGTCGACTTCCACCTCGTCAATTTCGTCATCCACGCGGCGAACGCCGGCCTGGTCTACGCGCTCGTGCTCCTCTGCTTCAGGACGCCGCGCCTGCGAGGCTCCGGGCTGGCCCGTTCTTCCCAGGCCGTCGCGTTCTTCGCGGCGGCGCTCTTCGCGACGCATCCCCTCCAGACGCAAGCCGTCACCTACATCGTCCAGCGCTTCACCTCGCTCGCCACCCTCTTCTACCTGCTCACGGTGGTGCTGTTCCTCCGGTGGCGGCTCCGTGGAGAAGGAGCGGAGGCGAGCCGGACGGAGCGCGCCATGCTCTATGCGGCGATGCTCGCCAGCGCGGTGGCGGGGATGAAGACGAAGGAGATCGCCTTCACCGCCCCGCTCGCGGTGATGCTGTGCGAGGCGTCCTTCTTCGAGCCGCTCGCGTGGCGCAGGCGGCTGTTCCTGGCGCCGCTCGCGGCGACGATGCTGGTCATTCCCCTCGGGGTCCTGAGCGGTGTCCCCCTGCACGTCGCGGCGGTGGCCCAGGCGACGCGCGTCCAGACCACGGTCTCCAGGCTCGACTACCTCCTGACCCAGGCGCCGGTGCTGATGAAGTACTTGCGACTGCTCGTCTGGCCCACGGGACAGAACCTCGATCACGACTTCCCGGTCGCGCGGGGGATGCTCGAGCCCCGGGTGCTCGGATCGATCCTGGCGCTCGTCGCGCTCGGGAGCGTGGCCGTTCTCCTGTACCGCTGGACGACGCCCGGCCGCCCGCGGCGGGCGCTCGATCCGGGCGCGCGCCTCGTCGGGTTCGGGATCGCGTGGTTCTTCCTGGCGCTCGCGGTGGAGTCGACGCTCATCCCCATCGTCGACGTCATCTACGAGCATCGGGTCTACCTCCCGTCGGTCGGGATCTTCTGCGGCGCGGCCGTCTTGATGGCCCTGGTCCTGCAGCGGGTGCGTCCGCGCGACGCGATCCGGACGCTCGTGATCGTGGCCGTGGTGCTGTCCGCGGCGCTCGGGGTCGCGACCTTCCGTCGCAACCGGGTCTGGGCGAGCGAGATCTCGATCTGGTCGGACGCGGCCGAGAAGTCTCCGCTCAAGGCCAGGCCGCACCTGAACCTCGGCACGTCGCTCGCGGTGGCGGGTCGCCTCGACGAGGCGGCGCGCGAGTTGCGGCGGGCGGCGGAGCTCGATCCCGGATCGTCCTATGCTCACGCCCAGCTCGGAGCCGCGCTCGTCGCTCTGGGTCGAGCCGTCGACGCGGAGGCGGAGCTGCGGGAAGCCGTCCGCCTCGCGCCCAACGACGCAGAGGCCCTCTTCAACCTCGGAGTCGTCCTTCTTCGGACCGGTCGAGACGAGGCGGCTAAGCCGGTGCTGAAGCGGTTCCTCGAGGTGGCGCCGACCAGCTACGGCGAGGCGCGACGCCTGGCCGAGCGCTGGCTGCGCTAGGAGCTCCGCAGAAGAGGCGTCGCCGCGTCCGGCGAGTCGTTACCTGAAGTCCCGGCGCTCCAGCACCGCCGCCGCCAGTGCCAGCATGGCCGCCGCGTAGGCGAGCGCGTGCAGCCCGCCGAGCGCGGCTGAGGCCGGGAGCGCCGTGCGGTAGACGACGGCTTCGTTCCCCGTGAGCGTGCCCAGGTCGGGCAGGGCGTACCAGACGAGCGCCGAGATCCAAGCGTGATCACCCTGCCAGATGGAGCGCACCTCGCTCGTGAGGTAGCCGGCGATGGTAAGGCTGAGCGTGAAGATCGAGGCGAGCGTGGTGTTGGTGAACGACGAGAACAGGGTCGCGATCGCGGCCACCGTCAGGACCTTGAGCAGGAGCAACGCGATCGCCCCCGCGAGCGTGGGGCTGAGTGGCGAGAAGGAGCGCGCGTCGTAGACGAACAGCGCCGAGAGCATCACGGCCATCGCGAGCAGGTTCAGCGCCAGCGTCGCGGAGAGCCCGAGGTAGCGGCCGAGCAGGTACTGCGTCCGGGAGACCGGCTTCGCCACCACCGGGTAGATGACCCGCCGCTGCACGTCGCCCGCGACGAGGTCGGCGCCGAGGAAGGTGGCGAGGAGGACCGAGACGAGCTCCATCCCCGACAGCCCCAAATCGGCAACCATGCGGTGGGACGCGCCGACGGTGAGCAGGGTCGCGACGTAGGTCGCGACCACGAGGAGCACCGCGAAGATGAGCAGCGTCACCTGTATCTTGCGGTTCAGGGTCTCCCGGACGGTGACCGTGGCGATGGCGAGGGTCTTCATCGTGGCATCGCGCCTTTCAGCGTCGAGCGCAGTCGCTGGAGCGAGTCGCGCCGTTCGGAGGGGGTGAGCGGCTTCATGACGCGGCGGTCGTGGACGGAGGAGTGCGTCCGCCCCTCCTCGTCGAGGATCCACGACCCGCCGTACGGATCGGGCGGGACGGCGTCGATGAGGCCCGCGAACCGGACCTCTTCGATCGCGAAGGGGAGCCGCACGAAGCGCTCGCGAAAGGCCTGGACCGCCGCGTCGAGCCGGAGCGCGACCTGCTCGAGGCGAGCCTGCTGGAGCTGGGCCTCGAGCGCCTTGCGCGACTCCGGGTCCTCGCTCGCCTCGATCATGTGCGTGAGGAACCGGATCGCGGCGTCCGCCTGGTCGGCCTTCACGTACATCGCCATGACCGCTTCCCGGGTGTGGAGCGGTGCGCCGGACGCCTTGGCGGCGCGCTCGAACCAGGACGCCGCGGCGGCGTAGTCGCCCTCGTAGAGGAACGCGTTCACCCCGCGGTGGTAGGGGAGGATATAGCGCTCGGGGACGTTCGTGGTCCCCTTCTCGAGGAGCCGGTTCGACTCGTCCACGCGCCCCGCGCCCGCGAGGATGTTGGCCCCGACCTGGTACGCGTAGCCGTGGTGCGGGTCGAGGTCGGTGACGAGATCGAGCACCGGGAAGAGCTTGTCCCATCCACGCGCGCCCGCCCTCGGCTCCCCCATGTATTGCACGGCGCGCAGCCAGTAGAGGTTCGCGGCGAGCGTGGGATGGCCGAGCGACGCCCATCGCACCGCGCTGGTCCGAGGAACGTACGCGATGTCGTACGGGGCGAGGACGCGCTGCGCGTCGAGGCGGCGGCCGATCGCCACCTTCGCGGTCGCGAAGGCGGCGGCGGCGAGAAGCAGGGCGAGGGTGCGGCGTTTCACGGTCGCTCGGGGAAGAAGCGCGGATGGCGCCCCCGAGTCGCTCGGGGACGCCATCCAGATTGCCACAACTCTGCCTGAGCCTCTAATTCGCTAGAAGACGCTCTCGTCCTGGATGATCGGGGCGGACGTCTTCGCCGCGTCGAAGGCCAGCGCCGTCGTGCAAGGCGCGTTCTGCGGGGTCGAGGTGACCGCTCCGGTCGAGCCGAGCTGCGGCTTGAAGAGCGCGACGCAGCGCAGGACGCCGTCGCCGTCGACGTCCGACTGCGCCTGGACGGTCAGCGCGACGCCCGAGTTGGCGACGACGGTGCCGGTGGTGGGCTGCGTGATGAGCGTCTGGTACTGACCGTACGTGGCACCCTCGACCGACCAGTCGATCGAGCGGGCGGTGACGACGTTCGCGGCCGACCACGCGATCTTGCTCGTGCCCACGGAGCCCGTCGGCACCGCCGCGAACTGCCAGTACTGCCCGATCGCGCCCGCCGGGTTCGAGCGCTCGCTCTGCCGCATCGCCTCCTCGGACTTGAAGATGCTGGTGACGTTCTCGTTCAGCTCGCTGACCTTGGCGCGGAGCTGGTACCGCATGAAGTTCGGGATGGCGATGGCGGCGAGGATGCCGATGATCGCGACGACGATCATGAGCTCGATGAGCGTGAAGCCCTTGGACGTCTTCTTCATGTTGCCTCCGTGGTGTGGCGTGGGCGGGGCGACCACCTTGGCGCCACCGTCTTCGGGCTCGTGCTGGCCCTGGTCCGTTCTCTTCCGCCGCCACGAAGCAGGACGCATGCCAGCAGGCCGCAGCCGCTAACCGGCCGGAATGGCGGACCGCAGCCGGATCGCCCGCCTGACGTTCCTCGGCGGCCGGGTGCTCCGGACTGACGGATTTCGTCAGCGGAGCGTGCGGGGCTCGGGCCAGTGTGCCCTGGCCTCGGGAGGCGCCGCGCCTTTGACACCGTGCGGCCTCGCCCGGATCATGCGCTCGACATGATCCTCCGAACCGAGGGGCTCACGAAGATCTTCGAGCTCCGACCCGGCAAGCGCGTCACGGCGGTCGACGACCTCACCTTCTCCGTCGACGAGGGCGAGATCTTCGGCTTCGTCGGTCCGAACGGCGCCGGCAAGACCACCACCATCAAGATGCTGATGGGGCTCATCTTCCCCACGCGCGGGCGCGCCTTCATCTTCGATGCGCCCATCCCCTCGGAGGCTTCGAAAGCGCGCATCGGCTATCTGCCGGAGAACCCCTCGTACCACGAGTTCCTGACCGGCCTCGGGGCCCTCCGATTCTTCGCCACGCTCGCGGGCGTGCCCCGACGGGACCGGAAGAAGCGGTGCGAGGAGCTGCTCGGGATGGTCGGCCTCGACGGCGCGGCCGACCGGCAGCTCCGCAAGTACTCGAAGGGCATGCAGCAGCGGCTCGGCATCGCTCAGGCGCTGGTGGGCGATCCCGCTTTCGTCGTCCTCGACGAGCCCATGAGCGGGCTCGACCCCATCGGCCGCAAGGAGATGCGGGACATCATCCTGGAGCTGAAGCGCCGCGGGAAGACGGTCTTCTTCTCGACGCACATCCTCCCGGACGTCGAGGCGCTCTGCGACCGCGTGGGCGTCATCCTCGGGGGCGAGCTTAGGGACGTGGGCCGCATCGGGGACCTGCTCTCCCCGCGCGTCCGCTCGGTCGAGCTGACGGCTGTGGCGCCGGGGGTGGCGCGCGAGGCGCTCGCCCGCGGGAGGCTCCTCACGGCGGAGGGCGACCGGCTCACCGTCGCGTTCGACGACGAGGGCGCCGCGGACGCGGCGGTGCGCGCGCTCGTCATGGCGAGCGGCCGCGTCGTTGGGCTCACGCGCCACCGCGAGACGCTCGAGGACTTCTTCGTGCGCCGGCTCGACGAGACGCGCGTCCCCGATCGCGGGGACGGGGCGCAGCAGAAGGCCGGGTGAGCCCGCTCGACGCACCGCTCGCCCGCGCCGTCCTGGGCGCGTGGGCCGCGCTCGTGGGCGCGGTCCTTGGCAGCTTCCTGAACGTCGTCATCGCCCGCGTGCCCGCGGGCCTGTCGGTGGTGCGTCCGCGCTCCCGGTGCCCCCGCTGCCTCTCGGAGATCGCCTGGTACGACAACGTCCCGGTGATCTCCTGGGTCCTCCTGCGAGGGCGCTGCCGCAGGTGCGGGCTCCCCATCTCCATCCGCTACCCCCTCGTCGAGCTCCTCGGCGCGGTCGTGGGCTGGCTCGCGTGGAACCGTCACGGCCTCTCCCCCGAGGCGGGCGCGGAGATCGCCCTCGTCCTGACCCTCGTTGCGCTCGCCTTCATCGATCTCGACACGTGGCTCCTCCCCCATGTCATCACCTGGCCGCTCCTCGGCGGCGGAGTCCTCGCCTCCGCGCTCGGCTGGAGCGCGGCGCCCTCGCTCGCGTCGTCGCTCTGGGGCGCGGGCGTGGGGTGGGGCGCGTTCGCGCTCCTGTCCTGGGGCGGGGAGAAGATCCTCCGGAAGGAGGCGCTGGGGTTCGGAGACGTCTGGCTCCTGGGAGGCCTCGGGGCGTGGCTCGGGCTCGGTGCGCTCCTGCCCCTCGTGCTGCTCGCCTCCGTCCAGGGGAGCGTGGTCGGGATCGTGCTCGTGCTGCTCGGCAAGTCGCAGACCGGAGAGCGCGGCGCAAACGAAGCGCGCCCGGCGGGCGACGAGGGCGCCGCCGACGAGGACTGGGTCCCTCCGAAGAACGCGGTCCCCTTCGGCCCCTTCCTCGCGCTCGGGGCGATCGAGTGGCTCTACGGGGCGGAGCTCCTCGCGCGCGCGTTCCCCGCCCTCGGCGCGTTCCGCTGAGCATGCGTCCGGGAGTCCGCCCCGTCCTCCTGCTCGATCTCGCCGCGGCGGGCGCGGCCGTGGCCGCGGTGGTCCTCGCCGCGGGGCTCCCGCTCGCCGCCCGCGGCGCGCTCACGCCGAGGGCGCTCGCGCTCGTCGTCCTCGCGGGCGCCTGCGCCGGCATCGCGCTCGGGGCGGCGCTCCTGTTCCGTGCCGTCGCGCGCCCCGTGGATCGGCTCCTGGAGGCGGCGGAGCGGCTCGGGGCGGGCGCGCACGCGGAGGCGCTCCCGCTGCTCGCGCCCACCGGCGAGCCCGCCGCGCCCGCCGGCCGCGGCGGCGCCGGGGCAGCGGTCGCGTTCGAGCGGCTCGCCGGAGCGCTCGTCGAGGAGCGGCTCCGCCTCGCCGAGAAGGTGGCCGAGCTCGAGCGCGCGAACGCCGCCCTCGTCGACGCGCGGGAGTCGCTCGTGCGCGCCGAGCGGCTCGCGACGGCCGGCCAGCTCGCCTCCGGCATCGCCCACGAGGTCGGCAACCCCCTCGGCGCGATCTCCGGGTACGCGGAGCTCGCGCGCGCGCGGCTCCGGGACGGCCGTCCCGCGGCGCTCGCGCAGGCGGCGGAGTTCGCCGAGCGGATCGCCGCCGAGACGGCGCGGATCGACCGGCTCGTCCGGGACCTCCTGGACCTCGCGCGGCCGAGCGCGCCGGAGGTGCGGCCCGTGAACGTGCGCGGCCCGCTCGACGCCGCGCTCCGGCTCGCGCGGGCGCAGGCGCGCTTCCGCGCCGTGGACGTGACCGAGGCGATCCCGGAGGACCTCCCCGCCGTGCTCGCGGACGAGCAGCGGCTCGCGCAGGTGCTCCTGAACCTGCTCCTCAACGCCGGCGACGTGACGGGGGGCGCGGGCGCGGTGCGGGTGAGCGCGCGCGAGGACGGCCCGACCGTCGAGCTCGCCGTCGAGGACGGCGGCCCCGGGTTCGCCGCGGCGGATCTGGCGCGCGTCTTCGAGCCCTTCTTCACGACGAAGCCGGCGGGGGAGGGGACCGGGCTCGGGCTCGCCATCTGCCGCGGCATCGTCGAGGCGCTCGGGGGCGAGATCCGCGCGGGGAACGCGCCGGGCGGCGGCGCGCGCGTGGTCCTCCGCCTGCGGCGCGCGCCGCGGGACGGCGCCGCCGGGTGACGGGGCGCCGCGCGGAGCGGAGCGGAGGCGCGTGCTAGAGTGCCCGCCGTGACGTTCCGCAGCGTCCTCGTCGTCGACGACGAGCCCTCCATGCGCCACCTCCTCTCCGTGATCCTGACGGATCACGGCCGGGAGGCGCGCGCCGTCGCCACCGCCGCCGACGCGCTGCGCGAGCTCGAGCTCCGCGAGTACGACCTCGTCCTCACCGACGTGCGGATGCCCGGCATGGACGGGCTCGCGCTGCTCCGGGAGATCCAGCGGCGCGAGCCGGAGCTGACCGTCATCGTCATGTCCGCCTACGGCTCGCACGACGCGGCGCTCGAGGCGATGAAGGCCGGCGCGTACGACTTCCTCTCGAAGCCCTTCAAGCCGGACGAGGTGCTGCTCGTCCTCGGAAAGGCGGAGGAGCGCGAGCGGCTCGCGCGCGAGAACCGCCGGCTGCGGACGGAGCTCGCGGCGGAGTACCGCCCCGAGGCGATCGTCGGGGCGTCCGAGGCGATGCAGGGCGTGCTGCGCCAGGTCGCGAAGGTGGCGCCGCAGAAGACGACGGTGCTGCTCGAGGGCGAGTCCGGCACGGGCAAGGAGCTCGTGGCGCGGGCGCTGCACGAGCGCTCGCCGCGCGCGGCCTTGCCCTTCGTCGCCGTGAACTGCGGGGCCATCCCCGGCGAGCTCCTCGAGTCGGAGCTCTTCGGGCACGTGCGGGGCGCGTTCACCGACGCGACCCGCAACAAGAAGGGGCTCGCGGCCGAGGCTGACGGCGGCACGCTCTTCCTCGACGAGATCGGCGAGCTACCGCTGCACCTCCAGGTGAAGCTCCTCCGCTTCCTGCAGGAGGAGGAGGTCCGCCCGGTCGGCGACACGCGGGCGCGCAAGGTGGACGTCCGGGTCGTCGCGGCGACCGCGCGCGACCTCGCCCGCGCAGTCGCGGAGGGCCGCTTCCGCGAGGATCTCTACTGGCGCCTCAACGTCGTCGGCGTCCGGCTGCCGCCGCTCCGGGAGCGCCCCGAGGACGTCCCGGCCCTCGCGGCGCACTTCCTCGCGCGCTACGCGCCGCTCCGGCCGGAGCTCGTGGGGATGTCCTTCTCCCCGGAGGCCGAGGCGGCGCTGCGGTCCCACCGCTGGCCCGGCAACGTCCGCGAGCTCGAGCACGTGGTCGAGCGCGCGGTGGTGCTCGCCGAGGGGGCGATCATCGGCGAGGAGGACCTGCCGGACGCGGTCCGCGGGCCGCCCGGCTCGGCGCGGCCGGCCGCGCGGCCGGACGACACACACAACGGGAAGCGGGCCAACCCCGCCCGGGGGGGGCAGCGCATCCGCGCCGCGCTCGAGCGGACCGGCGGGAACCGGACCCGCGCGGCCGAGCTGCTCGAGCTCTCGTACCGGGCGCTGCTCTACAAGATCAAGGACTACGGGCTCGGGTAGCCTCGCTCGCGCTGGGTCGCGGGCGGGGTCGAGATCGAGGTCCCCCGCGCGCTGGGTGCGGCCCTCCATTCCCTCCACCCGTCAAGCTCTCTCCACCGACCCAGAGTGAAAACTATCAATTAGATATCACTCGATCTCGACGACGCATCCTTTCCCCACACCTGCCGACTCGCGCACAGGTCGCTTTCTTGATCCCTTCATCGGCCTTGGCTTAGCGTGCGCTCGCATGCCTGCCCGACCGTCCAGACAGCGGAACGACGCGCACCGGCGCGCCGTGAACAACGTCCGGCGGCTGCGCGAGGAGCAGCTCCTCACGAAGGCGGAGCTCGCGCGCAAGGCCGGGGTGTCGCCGCTGACGGTCGCCCGCATCGAGAGCGGCCTCGACTGCCGCATGGACACGCAGCGCAAGATCATCTTCGCCCTGGGCCTCACGCCCTCCGATCGCTTCAAGGTCTTCGCACGCGGCCGCGGAGGGCGCGCGTGACCTACCGTCAACTGGACGCCGGGCGCCGCCCGGCCGTCGCCTGAAGGGAACCGCCATGGCGAAGAGAAAGCTCGCCGTCGGCCTCGACATCGGCTCGTCCGGCGTCAAGCTCGTCCAGCTCAAGGAGAAGAAGGGCGGGTACGCGCTGCAGGCGTTCGGGACCGCGCCGCTGCCGCCCGAGGCGATCGTGGACGGCGCGCTCATGAACTCGGGCGCGATCGTCTCGGCGATCCAGGAGCTCGTCGCGCAGCACAAGGTGAAGACGAAGGAGGTCGCCATCGGCATCGGCGGCCACTCCGTGATCATCAAGAAGATCTCGATGCCGCGGATGACGCAGGAGGAGCTCGACGAGTCCATCCAGTGGGAGGCGGAGCAGTACATCCCCTTCGACGTGAAGGACGTGAACATCGACACCCAGATCCTCTCGCCCGAGGCGAACGCCGCCGGGCAGATGGACGTCCTGCTGGTCGCCGCGAAGAAGGACATGATCAACGACTACACGTCGGTCTGCGCGGAGGCCGGGCTCACGGCCACCGTCGTCGACGTGGACGCGTTCGCGGTGCAGAACGCGTTCGAGGCGAACTACGACCTCGACGGCCAGACGGTGGTCCTCATCAACGTCGGCGCGGCCGTCTCCAACATCAACATCCTCTCCGCCGGCGCGACGACCTTCACCCGCGACATCACCATGGGCGGGAACGCCTTCACCGAGGAGATCCAGAAGCAGCTCAACATCTCCTACGACGAGGCCGAGGCCCTCAAGGTCGGCGGACAGGGTGAGACCGACGCCGTGGTCCCGCAGGAGGTCGAGCGGGTGATCCAGGCCGTCGCCGAGCAGATGGGCGGTGAGATCCAGCGCTCGCTCGACTTCTTCGCCTCCACCTCGGGTGACGCGCGCATCGGGCGGGTCTTCGTCTCGGGCGGCACCGCCCGGATCCCGGCGCTCCAGAAGGTGCTCGAGGCGCGGGCCGGCGTGCACGTCGAGCTCCTGAACCCGTTCAAGAACGTGGACGTCGACAACCGGAAGTTCGACGCGGGCGTGCTCCTCGCCGCGGCGCCGTCGGCGGCGGTCGGGGTCGGGCTCGCCCTGCGCAGCGCGGGGGACAAGTAGCCATGGTCCGCATCAACCTCCTCCCCGCCCGCGTCTCGAAGAAGAAGGAGGCGGGCAAGCAGCAGCTCCTCCTGTTCGCGCTCGTGCTCGTGCTGGGCGTCGTCCTCAACTACCTCTGGGCGGCCTCGCGCGCGAGCGAGCTCGCCGCGAAGAAGGCCGCCATCGCCCGCACGCGCGGCGAGATCGCGCAGCTCGACCGCATCATCGGCGAGGTGAAGGACATCAAGGCGCAGCAGGCGGAGCTCCGGGAGAAGCTGGACGTCCTCGGGCAGCTGAAGACCGCGCGCACCGGCCCGGTGAAGATGCTCGACGAGCTCGCCACGCTCACGCCGAAGCGGCTCTGGCTGTGGAGGCTGGAGGAGAAGGGCGGGGCGGTGACGCTGGAGGGCACGGCCGCCACGATCGACGACGTCTCGGAGCTCATGGCGGCGCTCAAGGGCTCGACGCAGTTCCGCGAGATCGAGCTCAAGAAGACGGCGTCGAAGGTGGAGAACGGGTTCCGCGTCGTGGACTTCACGATGACCGCCAACGTCGCGTACGCCGTCCGTCCGGCGCCGGCCACCGGCGCGCGTCAGGGGGGCTAGAGGCGCCATGGACCAGCTCATCGAGCGAATCGCGAAGGAGCCCGTCCGCACCAAGGTGGCGGTGGTCGGCCTCGTCGTCTCCCTGCTCACCGTCCTCAACTACTTCGTGCTCTCCATGACCTTCGGTCCGTCCATCTCGGAGCTGAACGAGCGGATCGTGCGCGCCGGGCGCGAGCAGGCGCAGCTCGACCGTGAGTTCACCGAGAAGACCGCCATCGCGAACAACCTGAACCAGTTCCGCCGCGAGAAGGAGCTCCTCGAGCAGCAGCTCCGCGAGGCGCTCGCGGAGCTCCCCGAGGAGAAGAAGGTCGACGAGCTCCTCCTCCTGTTCCAGGACCGCGCGCGGAAGTCGGGGCTCGAGATCGGCACGATCGAGCCCCAGGCGCCCGTCCGCGACCGCTTCTACGCCCGCCTGCCCATCCCCATGACGGTCACCGGCAACTTCCACGAGATCGCGACGTTCTTCGACGCGCTCGGGCGGATGCGCCGGATCGTGAACGTGAACGACATCTCGCTCGACGCCCCGAAGGACGTGAACGGCAAGGTCGTCCTGAGCGCCAAATTCCTCGCGACGGCGTTCATGTTCGTCGAGACGCAAGCGCCGGGCGCCGCCGCCGGAGGAGCGAAGTGATGAGCCCGCGTCTCGCGCTCCTCGTGCTGCTCGGCCTGGCGGTGGCCTGCGGGAGCTCCCCCAAGCCGGCCCAGCGGCCGCCGCCCGCGCCGGGCGCCACCGCTGCCGCGGCTCCCCAGCCGGCGGCGCCCGCCGCCGCTACCCCCAAGGCGCCGGAGAAGGCGCCCGAGTGGTCGTACTCGTCGGTCGGCAAGCGCGATCCGTTCCGCAGCTACCTCACGGAGCTCTCCAAGCAGGGCGGTGAGCTCGCCACCCGCTGCGCCACCCCCCTCGGCAAGTTCGAGATCGAGCAGCTGAAGCTCGTCGCCGTCGTGACCGGGCTCGAGAACCCCGTGGCCATGGTGCAGGCGCCGAACGGCGTCGGCTACACGCTCCGCCGCGGCGTGTGCATCGGCAAGAACGGGGGCACCGTCGCCGCCGTCCGCTCGGGCGAGGTGGTCGTCACCGAGTGGGCGATCCGCGCCGATGGGACCCGTGACCGGACCCAGACCGTCATCCGCCTCCCGCGCGAGGCGGCGATGAACCTCGAGGAGTAGCACCCATGAACGTCCACCACCTGCGCCTCGCCGTGGTTCTCTCGGGCGCCCTCGCGGTTCCAGCGCTCGCCGCGGAGCCGAACGCGATCCACGCGCTCGACGTCGCGGAGCGCGACGGCGCGATCGAGGTCGCGATCCAGGGGACGCGCCCGCCGTCCTACACGGTCTTCAAGCTCCAGGATCCACCGCGGCTGGTGGTGGACCTCGCCGGCGCCGACGTCTCGAAGCTCGCCTCGCCCGTCGCCGTGAACAAGGGCGGCGTCGCGGAGATCACGACCGCGCAGTACCAGGATGACCGGAACGCGGTCGGGCGCGTCATCGTCGCGCTCGACGCCGCCCGTCCGTACGAGGTCACGCCCCGCGGCGACGCGGTGGTGGTGCGGGTGCTCGCGGAGGGCGCGAAGCCCGCCGCCGCGGCCACTGCCGCTGCGACCCCGATCCCGACGTCGTCGACCTCGACTGCGGCCGCGGCCGCGGCAACGACCGAGACGACGACCCGGACTGCGGCCCAGAGCCCGACCCCTTCATCCGACGACCACGTCGTCTCCCGCCGCGTGGACGAGGGCGGCGCGGGCTCGGCCCGCACGCTCCGCGCCGTGCGCCCGGGCAAGGACGGCCTCGTGCTCGCCACCGACGGCGAGCTGGGCCGGATCGAGATCCTCGAGCTGCGCGACCCCGCGCGCCTCGTGCTGGACCTGCACGGCGTGACGCGCGCGCCGAAGGGCGCCGTGAAGCTCTCGGGCGCGTTCACGCAGGTCCGCTTCGGGAAGGACGACGGCAAGATCCGGGCGGTGCTCGACGCCGCCGGCGGGCTCCCGGCGTACGAGGTGAAGCGCGTCGCCGGCGGCGTCGCGATCGTCGCGGGAGCCGAGGCCCACGCCGCGAAGGCGGCGCCGGCCCCGACTCAGGCGCAGGTGGCCGCGACGACCGCGACCCCGACCTCGACCTCGACCGCGCCCGCCACTGCGAAGAAGGCCCCGGCCACCCGCGCCCGCATCTCCGACGTCCGCTTCGGCCAGCAGGGCAAGTCCGCCCGCATCGAGATCGGCGGCAAGGCGCGCTACACGCTCTCCCGCCCCGACCCGCGCACCATCGTGCTGTCGCTCGAGGACGCGGAGATCCCCAAGAAGCTCGAGCGCTCGCTCGACACGAGCGCGTTCCAGGGGCCGGTCCTCATGGTCTCCTCCTTCAACCAGCCGTCCACCGGCCAGGTGAAGGTCGTCGCCACGCTGCGCGGCGCGGCGAAGGACGAGATCGTGGAGACGAAGGGCGGCCTCGCCTGGACGTTCGCCTCCACGGACAAGGAGTCGTCCGCGGCAGGGCCCGCGCCGGTCCCGGAGGTGCGCGCCAGCGAGGCGCAGGCGGCGGGCTTCGCGGCCGAGGCCCCCGCTTACGCGCTCTCCGGAGCGCCGCAGTCGCGCGGCTACACCGGCCGCCGCATCACCCTCGACTTCCACGACATCGACATCCGCAACCTGCTGCGCCTCATCGCCGACGTCTCCAAGAAGAACATCGTCGTCGCCGACGACGTGACGGGGAAGGTGACGGTCGCCCTCCGCAACGTGCCCTGGGACCAGGCGCTCGACCTCGTGCTCAAGTCGAAGGGGCTCGGCAAGGAGGAGCTCGGCAACGTCATCCGCATCGCGAGGTTCGAGGACATCGCGAAGGAGCAGCTCGCGCGCGTCGAGGCCGAGAAGGCCCGCATCCCGCTCATGCCGCTCAAGGTCCGGATCATCCCGATCAACTTCGCGCGCGCCGGCGACGTCTCCGGCCGCGTGAAGGACGTGCTCACCGAGCGCGGCTCGGTCTCCACCGACGAGCGCACCAACGTCCTCATCGTGAAGGACGTCCCGGAGGCGCTCGTGCGCGCCGAGGGGCTCGTGCGGAACCTCGACACCGAGATCCCGCAGGTGCTCATCGAGAGCCGCATCGTCGAGGCGTCGTCCAACTTCAACAAGGCGCTCGGCGTGCAGTGGGGCGGCAACGCCTCCTTCACGCAGGTGACCGGCAACCCGACGGGGCTCTCGTTCCCGAACAACGTCGCGGCCGCGGGGGGCGCCGGCCCGGGCAACAGCTTCGGGACCGCGGCGAACCCGAACTACGCGGTGTCGCTCCCCGCGCCGGTGGGCGACGGCCAGGGCGGCGCGCTCGGCTTCGTGTTCGGCTCCGCGGGCGGCGCCTTCAACCTGAACCTGCGGCTCTCCGCGCTCGAGAACAACGGCGTCGTGAAGACCATCTCCGCGCCGAAGATCGCCACCATCGACAACAAGGAGGCGACGATCGGGCAGGGCATCTCGATCCCGTTCTCGCAGGTGTCCGCCTCGGGCGTGAACACCACCTTCATCGAGGCGAAGCTGGAGCTGAAGGTGACCCCGCACGTCTCCGCGGACGGCTCGATCCTCCTCAAGATCAAGGCGACCAACAACCAGCCGAACCCCCAGCTCACCGGCGCGAACGGGCAGCCGTCGATCTCGAAGCGCGAGGCGGAGACGGAGGTGCTCGTGAAGGACGGCGAGACCACCGTCATCGGCGGCATCTACACCCGCCAGACCGCGAACCGCACGAGCGAGGTCCCCTTCCTCGGGAAGCTCCCGCTGCTGGGGTACTTCTTCCGCAACACGAGCGAGCAGGACGACCACACCGAGCTCCTCATCTTCATCACCCCCCGCATCCTGAACCGGTCGACCGCGGTCGCCGCGGGGAACTAGGAGCTGCCATGAAGACGAGACTCGCGGCCCTCGCCCTCGCGTCGCTCGCGCTCGCCTGCGCCGACAACGCCGCGTCGATCCAGCCGTTCGCCATCTGCGCCCCGCCCGACGCCTCCGGCGCCGACTGCGTCTTCGAGTCGACCTGCACGATGGTGCACATCGGGCCGCTGCGCATCGACCCGAGCCTCACGGCGACGCTCTCCGTGTACATGCAGGTCAACAACCAGCTGCCGGACAACGCGGACCTGTCCGCAGGCCGCCTCAACACGAACGACGCCTACGTGACGGAGTACGAGGTCGAGTACGACGGCGCCGCGAGCGGGACCTCGGCGGGACACACCCAGGCGATGATCCCGGCGGGCGGCAGCACCGTCGTGGGCCTCTTGCTCCAGCCGCCGCTCGTGGCCGGTCAGCTCGTCGCGAAGCTGAAGCTCAAGGGGCGGTTCGCGGACCAGTCGACCTTCGAGACCGCTGCGTACGAGACCCCGATCCTCGTGGGGCCCGTCGGCCTGCCGCAGTGCCCGACGGGCGAGACGGTGGTCGGCACCTGCGGCGGCACCGTGGGGCAGGTGCCGCTCGGCGTCGAGTGCTCGGCGCCGACCACCACCACCACGCCTTGACGCGCCGCGTTCCGGCCGAACGCTTGACGTTGAGCGCGCGGGCGGGCTAAGTACGAGCCCGCTCCGCGTGTCCGTGCTCGTAATGACGGAGGTTTTTGGCCGGCGGAGCCTTCGCACATGAGCTTCCGCGCCCATCTCGAGCAGGTCTGCCGGAGCGTCGACGGAGCCGTCGCGTGCTCGCTCATGGGTATGGACGGCATCGAGGTCGACACGCACCTCACCGGCCTGGGCGACGTCGCTGACGTGCGGTCGCTGCTCGTCGAGTACTCGGGCGTCCTCCGCAGCGCGCGGGAGGCGGCCGAGGCACACGAGGCGGGCGGCGTCGCGGAGGTGGCGATCTCGACGGACCGGCTCGTCGCCGTGGCCCGCCAGGTCTCCCCGGAGTACTTCATGGTCGTGGCGCTCACGCCCGGCGGGAACCTCGGGAAGGCGCGCTACCTGCTCCGCGTGACCGCGCCGAAGCTCGAGGAAGAGCTCTAGCGGACGGGCGGCCGACCGTCGGAACAGGCAGCCCCCGCTGCCGGAGCGCGGCGGGGCGGATCATCTTTCACATCGGACTTTCGAAGGAGCGACACAGCAATGGCCGACACGCTCGACACCTCGGCGTTCCGCCGCGGCCTCAAGATCGAGATCGATCGCGAGCCCTGGGAGATCATCGAGTTCCAGCACGTGAAGCCGGGGAAGGGCTCGGCGTTCGTGCGGACGCGCATCAAGAACCTCATCACCGGGCGGACGATCGAGAAGACGTTCAAGTCCGGTGACGTGGTGGGCAAGCCCGACATCGAGGAGAAGGAGATGCAGTACCTCTATCGGGAGGGCGACCACTTCAACTTCATGGACAACAAGACCTACGACCAGACGTTCCTCACCGAGGAGCAGATGGGCGAGGCGAAGAACTTCATCAAGGACAACACCACCACGCACATCCTGTTCTTCAACGGGAAGGCGATCGGCGTCACGCTGCCGAACGCGATGGACCTCAAGGTGGTGAAGTGCGATCCGGGCATCCGCGGCGACACGGTGTCCGGCGCCACGAAGCCCGCGACCCTCGAGACCGGCTACGTCGTGAACGTGCCGCTCTTCATCAACGAGGGCGAGCTCCTCCGCATCGACACCCGCACCGGCGAGTACCTGACCCGCGTCGCCGGCTAGCCGCCCCACCGTCCCGAACCGAAGGAGATCCACTCGATGGCGACCCGCCCGCTGAAGCAGCAGCCCTCGCAGGAGCCCGCGCGCACCCCGGAGAACGGCGCGGGGCAGGGCTTCTCCATGGAGGACGTGAAGAAGCTCGTACAGCTCGTCGAGAAGAGCGACGTCACGCACATCGCCTGGCAGCGGGGGCCGGAGAAGGTCGTCATCCGCCGCGGCGCGCTCGCCGCGCCCGCGCCGGTCGCGCTCCACGCCGCGCCCGCCGTCCACGCTGCGCCCGTGGCGGCCCCCGTGCCGGCGCCTGCCGCCGCCCCCGCGCCTGCCGCCAAGGCGGAGGCGAAGAGCGACAAGCCCGGCACGATCGTGAGCTCGCCGTTCGTCGGCACGTTCTACCGCGCGCCGTCGCCGGACTCGCCGCCGTTCGTCGACGTGGGGCAGAAGGTCAAGAAGGGCCAGACGCTCTGCATCGTCGAGGCGATGAAGCTCATGAACGAGATCGAGGCCGAGATCGACGGCACCGTCGCCGAGATCCTCGTCCAGAACGCCACGCCGGTGGAGTTCGGCGAGCAGCTCTTCCGCATCGTCCCGGGGTAGTCCCCCGCGGGAGCACACCGAATGTTCAAGAAGGTCCTCGTCGCGAACCGGGGCGAGATCGCCCTCCGGGTGATCCGCGCCTGCCGCGAGCTCGGCGTCGCCACCGTCGCGGTCCACTCGACCGCCGACGCCGAGTCGCTCCACGTCCGCTTCGCCGACGAGGCCATCTGCATCGGGCCGCCGCAGTCCCGGGACAGCTACCTCAACGTCCGGGCGCTCCTGTCGGCCGCCGACGTCACGGGCGCCGACGCCATTCACCCCGGGTACGGCTTTCTCTCCGAGAACGCCGAGTTCGCGGAGATGGTCACCGGGATGAACCTCAAGTTCATCGGCCCGCGGCCGGAGATGATCCGGCTGATGGGCAACAAGGTGGCGGCGCGCGAGGCGGCCGAGCAGGCCGGGCTCCCGCTCCTGCCCGGCGCGCGCGGGAAGCTCAAGGACTCCGAGGAGGCCGAGCGGATCGCCGAGGAGGTCGGCTACCCGGTCATCCTCAAGGCGGCCGCCGGCGGCGGCGGGCGCGGGATGAAGATCTGCCGCGACCGCGGCCAGATCCGCCAGCTCTTCGACACCGCGAGCAACGAGGCGCTGGCCGCGTTCGGCGACGGCTCGATGTACCTCGAGCGCTACGTCGAGGAGCCGCGCCACATCGAGCTCCAGATCGTCGCCGACGAGCACGGCCAGGTGATCCACCTCGGCGAGCGCGAGTGCTCGGTCCAGCGGCGGCACCAGAAGATGATCGAGGAGGCGCCGTCGCCCGCCGTCACGCCCGCGCTCCGCCGCGAGATGGGCGAGGTGGCGCTCTCGGCCATGCGGCGCATCGGCTACAACAACGTGGGGACCATCGAGTTCCTCATGGACGAGAAGGGCCGCTACTACTTCATGGAGATGAACACGCGCATCCAGGTCGAGCACCCGGTGACGGAGCAGGTCTACGGGCTCGACCTCCTGCGCGAGCAGATCCGCCTCGCCGCGGGCGAGCCGCTCGAGCGCACCCAGGAGTCGGTCGTTCCGCACGCCCACGCGATCGAGTTCCGCGTGAACGCCGAGGACCCGGTCACCTTCGCGCCCTCGCCCGGCAAGATCACGGGCTACCACCAGCCCGGCGGCTACGGCGTGCGCGTCGACACCATGGCGTACGAGCAGTACAAGGTGCAGCCCTACTACGACTCCCTCGTCGCGAAGCTCGTCATCACCGGCGCGACGCGCGAGATCGCCCTGCAGCGGGCGGCGCGGGCGCTGCACGAGTACGTGATCGAGGGGATCAAGACGAACATCCCCTTTCACAAGCGCGTCCTCGCGCACGCCGGCTTCGCGGGCGGTCAGTACGACACCCGCATCGTCGATCAGATCCTGAACCCGCCCGCGCCCGTCGAGGCGCCGAAGACCTCGGCGGCGGGGTAGGCCCGCGGCTCCGGAGCGCGCCCGCGCAGGGCGCCTCCGCGGCCGCTCCAACACCCGAATTCCTATGTAGGTTCGCGGGGGTGGCTCCTTGACCGCCCCCGGACCTTCCATTACGCTCGACGCCGCCCCTGGGCCCTTCCGCTGGCGCCGGTGCGCCCGTGCGCACATGCCCGGGGCCCCCCCAGCGCAGCGAGATCCCTCGGCCCGATGGCTGTCGACAAGAACAAGATCATCGCCGAGGCGACGAAGCTCGTTCAGAAGGGGGCGTACGACAAGGCGATCAAGAGCTACGAGAAGATCCTCGCGGAGGACGCGAAGGACGTCCGCATCCTCCTCAAGGTCGGCGAGCTCCACCAGAAGAAGGGCGACGACAAGGCCGCCGCCGCCGCGTTCCAGAAGGTCGCCGAGACCTACGCCGAGCAGGGCTTCTTCCTCAAGTCGGTCGCCGTCTACAAGCAGATCGTGAAGCTCGACCCGGACGACGTCCGGGCCAACGAGCGGCTCGCCGCGCTCTACCAGCAGCTCGGGCTCATGAGCGACGCGATGGGCCAGCTCCAGACCGTCGCGGCCGCCCACGAGAAGGCGGGCGACCTCGCCCGGCTCACCGACGTCCTCCGCCGCATGGTGGAGCTCGACCCGGACAACATCGCCTCGTCGATCAAGCTCGGCGAGATGCAGGCGCGCGCGGGCCAGCCGGCGGCGGCCCTGGAGTGCTTCCGCCGCGCCGCCGCCTACCTGAAGCGGAACGGCCGCGCCGACGAGTACCTCAAGGTCGCCGAGCGGATCGCGGTGCTCACGCCGGACGATCACGCGCTCATCCGCGAGCTCGCGCACGTCTACCTCGGCAAGGGCGACACGAAGCGCGCCCTCGCCAAGCTCCAGCTCTGCTTCAAGGTGGACGCGAAGGACGTCGAGACGCTGCAGCTCCTCGCCCAGGCGTTTCGCGATCTCGGTCAGACCTCGAAGACGATCTCGGTCTACAAGGAGCTCGCGCGCGTCCACGAGGAGCGCGGCCATGCGGGAGAGGCCCGCGCCGCCTGGCGCAAGGTCCAGGAGCTCGCCCCGGGCGATCCGGACGCGGCTGCGGCGCTCGGCGCCGGCGCGCCGTCGCGAGCGGCCCCGGCGCGCCCGGCGGCGCAGGGTCACCCGGCGGCGACGCCGCTCGCCTTCGGCCCGACGTTCACGCCTCCGCCCGTGCCGGGCCGCGCGCCGCCGCCCGCCCCGTCCTTCGCCGTACCGCCGCCCGGGGTGCGCAGCCCGGCGCCGTCGCCGTCGGTCATCGCGCCGCCTCCTCCGCCCGCCGCGGCCGTGCCGCCGCCGGGGGGGGCCGGGAGCGGGGTCGCGAAGCTCCTCACCGAGACCGACGTTTACGTGAAGTACGGGCTGCACGACAAGGCGCTCGATCACGTGCGCAAGGTGCTCGCGCTCGACCCGGACTGCCCCGAGGCGCACGAGCGCGCCCGCGACGTCCACGCCGCGGCGGACCGGCGCGACGAGGCGGCCGCCGCGGGCGTCCGCGCCGCGCGCGCCCACCTCGCGCGCGGTCGGCACGACCGCGCAGAGGAGGCGGTGGCGCGCCTGCGCGAGCTCGCGCCCGAGCTCCCGGAGCTCGAGGAGCTGGACGCGGTCCTGGGCGGCGGCGAGGAGCTGGAGCTCGAGCCGATCGAGCCCGACGAGTTCGTCCCCTCGCCCGAGGACGACGCGCTCGCGCTCGCCGCGGCGGACCACGAGAGCGAGGAGATCGTCGAGGACGAGCCGGTCGGTCCCGCGCCCGCGCGTGAGGTGCACGTCGGCATCGAGATCGAGGTGCCCGAGAGCGACCTCGACGCCGCCGGGGACGCGCTCGCCGAGGCAGCGGCGCTCGCCTCCGCCGAGGCGGACGAGGTCGTCGACGACGAGCCGCGGCCGCCGGTGCGCGCAGCGCCGCCGGAGCCGCCGCGCCCGGCCGTGGCGAGGAGGTCCG